>NZ_BAAAHE010000014.1:71809-137875 GCF_039525035.1 Sporichthya brevicatena | reverse complement strand
GGGCTGTCCCGAGCGAGTGAAGCGCGTTCCCCGGGCGCCGCGGCGGGCGGGGGTGGGCGACGGGGCGGGCTACCAGGCGAGGTGGGCGGCGAGGGACTCGCGGGCGGCGGTGACGGGGCCGAGGAGGGTGGCGTTGGCGCGGGCGCGGCGGAAGTAGAGGTGGACGTCGTGCTCCCAGGTGAACCCGATGCCGCCGTGGAGCTGGACGGCCTCGGCGCTGACGAGCCGGTACGTGTCGGAGCACCAGATCTGGGCGACCAGCGAGGCCTCGACCAGGGCGTCGAGGTCGTCCGGGGAGGTTGTCGCGACCTCGACGGCGCGGTCGACGGCGGAGCGGGCCATCTCGACCTGGACCAGCAGGTCCGCGAGGGTGTGCTTGACGGCCTGGAAGCTGCCGATGACCCGGCCGAACTGGCGGCGCTCCTTGACGTAGGAGACGGTGGTGTCGAGACAGCGCTGCGCGCCGCCGAGGGACTCGGCCGCGACCGCGACGCGGGTCAGCGCCGACGCCGGCGCCAGCACCGCGGCGGCGTCGACGTCCAGGGCCGTGCGCGCGGCGGTGGGGAACGAGACCCGCGCCGTCGGGCGCGACAGGTCGAGCGAGGGCAGCGGCTCGACGACGACGCCGTCGGCGGTGAGGTCCACCAGCCCGAGCGCGTCGCCCTCGGACGCCACGAGCCAGCGCGCCCCGGCACCGTCCGGGACCACGGCCGCGACCCCGTCCACCACGGACGCGAGCACCGCCGTCGCGGACCCGGCCGCGACTTCGGCCAGCACCTCGGGAACGTCGCACCGGGCGAGAACCTGACCCGTCATCACGGTGCTGGTCAGGAACGGCACCGGCAGCAGGGCCGCGCCGAGCTCCTCGGCCACCGCCGCGATCTCGGCGAGCCCGCCGATCCCGTCGACGGACTCGGGCAGGCCGAGGGCCCCGATGCCGACCTGGGTGCTCAGCACCGACCAGGCCTTCTCGCTCCACGCCCGGCCGGGTTCGAGGGTCCGGACGGCGGCGGGGCCGCCGAGGTCGGTGCAGACGTCACGGACCGCGCCCCGGAGGTCGGCAATCAGCTCGGCGTCGACGGTCATCGGCTCTCCCCCGCGGGCACCCACTGCTCGTACAGGTGATGGAAGTGGCGGATCCGGCTCTCTTGGTAGGCGGAGAGCAGCACTCCGGTCCGTGCGGTGGACTGCAACCCGCGCTGCACGGCCTCGAGGTTGAACTCGTCCTGGTCGAAGACGCGGGCCAGCGACCCGAGGACCTCGACGGCGTCGCGCCACGGCTCGTCGGGTCCGAGCCGGATCTCCGGCGCGGGCGGGGGCCGCTCACCCGCGAACGGCGCGAGCAGCTGAACCTCCATCAGGGCGGAGCGGTGGTCGTCGCCGTTGGGCCGGAACCGGTAGAAGATCTGGTTGAACGCGCCCCACGGATGCGCGTTCGGGAACACGTTGACGAAGTAGCTGTCGACGAGCTCGGCGTCGCACAACTCCTCGACCGCGTCACCGAGCGCCGGCCGCAGCGCGGAGCGAGCCGCCTCCGCGAGCATCTGACGGGCCGTCCCGCCCTCGGGGACGACGAGCACGGGCGGGTCGTCCTCACGGACGTCGAGCGCGGAGTCCAGCGCCTGCTGCTCCGTCGGCCGCCACCCGATCAGCGGGCTCGCGACACCGCGCGGGGAGATCGTGCGCGAGACGTTGCCGAAGATGTCGTACTGGCTGTTCGCGTCACCGAAGCCCGGCAGCAGCTGCGGGTGCGTGGTGACGACGTGGTAGCTCTCCATGAACGCCTCCTGGACCAGCTTCCAGTTGGCGTTGATCACCTTCGTCACGTGGGCGCGGGTGTACCGCTGGTCCAGCGGCCAGCGGGTGAACAGCTCGGGCAGCACGCCGAGGTAGGCGGCGAGCGACTCCGCGTTCGGGTCCGGGTTGAGGAAGACGAACCCGCCCCAGGTGTCCAGCTGGACGCGGGGCAGCGAGAACTTCTCCGGCTCGACGTGCGGGAAGTCCCACGAGCTCGGGACGCGCTCCAGCTCCCCGCTCAGGGACCAGCAGAACCCGTGGAAGCTGCACTGCAGTTCGGCGACGCGACCGGGGGCGTCGCGCAGGGCCCGGCCGCGGTGCAGGCACGCGTTCGGGTACGCGCGCAGCCCGTCGGGACCGGGCGCGTGACGGACGATCAGGAACGATCGGTCCGCGATGTCGTAGACGAAGGTGTCCCCGACCTCAGGCAGCTGCTCCTCCCGGCACGCGATCTGCCAGACCCGGGACCAGAGGCGCTCCTTCTCCGCCTCGTGCGCCTCACGCGAGAGGTAGCGGGAGATGGGGATGTCCGCCAGCCCGAGGTCCGCGGGGACGTTCCAGCGGTAGGTCTCCGGGACGGTGTGGGAGTCCGCGTCGAGCAGCTCCTGGTAGGTCAGACCCCGGGGCGGACGCAGCTGTTCCGGCAGCGTCACGGCTGCGCTCCGTGGGACGCGGTCTGGGGCACGGGGTCCCCGGCCGACTCCCCGGCCGCGGGTGCGGCGAAGCGCCGGCTCCGGGCCGCGGCTCCGCCGGCGACCGGGCCGCCGCTGACGATCCAGCGGCACATCTCGGGGTCGACCGGGACCAGCTCCCCGGCCACGCGGACGCCGTCGCGGTCGAACCGGCCGACGACGCCCTGACGGTCCGTCACCTTGACCGGGCCGACGCCGTCCTCGGCCCACTCGTACGTGGCGCCCGTGAGCGGGTGCGTGAGGCGTCGCATGGGTCATGATGGTAGGCGTGAAGGCCCGCCCATAACAAGACACGGCATAAAGTTACTATTGCCCCGCACGCGTAGTTACTCGATAGTGTGTACAGCTAGCGGACTCGCCCGACCACCAGCGGAGGCACCCGAGTGGACGTGACCGGCCGTACTGCCGTCGTCACCGGCGGCGCCAGCGGGATCGGGCGGGCGACGGCCGAGTCGCTGGCGGGCGCCGGGATGACCGTCGTGCTCGCCGACGTCGACGGTGAGGCCGCCCAGAAGGCCGCCGCCGCGCTGCCGGGCCAGGGCCACCAGGCCGTCGAGATCGACGTCTCGGACCCCGGGTCGCTGGAGACGCTGTTCGGCATGCTCGCGAGCGCGGAGCGTGACCTGGCGGCCGTCGTCAACGCGGCCGGGATCATGACCGGCGGCGACACCTGGCCCGGCAGCGACCTGACGCGCATGCACCGCGTCCTCGCCGTCAACGGCGGCGGCGCGCTCGTCAGCACCACGCTGGCGGCCCGCTACCCCCTTCCCGGCGACCGCGTCGTCGTCAACGTCGGCTCCGCCGCGGGCGTACGCCTGCTGCCGCCGGACCCGACCTACGCGTTCACCAAGGCCGGCCTGCTGCACTTCACGCGGTCGGTCGCGGCGGGCGCGAGCGGGCTGCGCGTCAACATCGTCGTCCCCGGCATGGTCCGCACCCCGCTGTTGGAGACCAGCGGCCGCGACGGGGTGGCCGACTGGCTGGCCAAGCGCGTCGCCGGCCCGCTGCTGACGCCGGAACAGGTCGCCGCCCCGATCCACGATCTCGTCGTCGGGAACGCGCACGGCGTCGCCCTGTCCATCGAGCTCGACCCCGAGGACTCCTCCCGCGTCGTCGTCACGGAGTTGCCCGCATGACCGCCCCTGCCACGAACACCGCAGAACTCGACCGCGCCGCGTGCGAGCGCATCTACGAGCTGATGCTCACCACGCAGCTCGCGGACGACACCGCCCGCGAGGAGGCGAAGGCCGGCCGGCTGCAGGCGGCGTTCTACCCCGTCCGCGGCCTGGAGGCCGTGTGCGCGGCGCTCGGCGAGGTGCTGCGCCCGGACGACCAACTCGTCTCGACCTACCGCAACCTCGGCGACGCGCTCGCCAAGGGCATGCCGCTCCCGCTGATTCTGGCCGAGCTCTACGGCCGCGCCACCGGCGTGTCCAAGGGCAAGGGCGGCGCGATGCACCTGCACCACACGCCGACCGGCTTCATGACGACGACCGGCATCGTCGGCTCCGGCCTGCCGATCGCGGTGGGCCTCGGGCTCGGTGCGCAGCTGGACGCGTCCGACCGCGTCGTCGTGACGACCTTCGGCGACGGCGCGACGTCGATCGGCGCCGCGCACGAGGCGATGAACCTCGCCGCGCTGTGGAAGCTGCCGGTGCTGTTCCTCTGTCAGAACAACCAGTGGGGCGAGCACACGCCGATCGCCGAGTACGCCGGCTCCACCGACCTCGCGAACCGCGCCGCGGCCTACGGCATGACGGCCCACCGCGTCGACGGCTTCGACCTGTTCGCGACGCTGCAGTGCCTGCGCGGCGCCGTCGAGGACATCCGCGCCGGCCACGGCCCGGTCTTCGTCGAGGCGATGACCTACCGGCTGACCGGGCACACCGGCACCGCGGACTTCTCCTACGTCCCCGCCGACGAACTCGCCGCGGCGATGCAGCGCGACCCGGCGCCGAACTTCCGCTCCTGGCTGCTGCAGAGCGCGGGGTGGAGCGAGGACGACGTCCGCGCCGTCAAGGAGCGCACCGAGCAGGCCGTGCGCGACGCTTTCACCGCCGCGCAGGAGAGCCCGCTCCCCGGCCCGGAGGAGCTCTACACCGACGTGTTCGCCACCGACCTCGTCACCTGGGAGGACAGATGACCCTCGCTCCCCCCGCCCCGGGCGCGGAGACCGCGACCGAGGAGATGACCGCGGCGGTCGCGATGAACTCCGCGCTCGACGCCGCGATGGCCGCCGACGACAAGGTGATCCTGCTCGGCGAGGACATCGCCGACCCGATCGGCGGCGTCTTCAAGGTGACGAAGGGTCTGTCGAGCAAGTACGGCACCCACCGCGTCCGCGCGACCCCGATCTCCGAGCAGGCGATCGTCGGCACCGCGATCGGTCTGTCGATGGCCGGGTACCGCCCGGTCGCGGAGATCATGTTCTTCGACTTCATCACCGTCGCGATGGACCAGATCGTCAACCACGCGGCGAAGCTGCGCTACATGTCCGGTGGCGTGACGCCGGCCCCGATCACCGTCCGCACCAGCGTCGGCGGCAGCCGCTTCGGCGCGCAGCACTCGCAGTCCCTCGAGGCGTGGTTCATGCACACGCCCGGCATCAAGGTCGTCATGCCGTCGAACCCGATCGACGCCAAGGGCCTGCTCGCCTCCTGCGTCTTCGACGACGACCCCTGCCTGTTCATCGAGCACCTGAACCTCGCGTACAGCAACAAGGCCGCGGTCCCCCTCGGCGACTACCGCGTCCCGCTCGGCAAGGCCGCGGTCCTGCGCCCGGGCCGCGACCTGACGCTGATCACCTACGGCCCCACGACCGGCCTGGTCTCGGCCGCCGCCGAGACCCTCGCCGGCGAGGGCATCGAGGCCGAGGTGATCGACCTGCGGACGCTGATGCCGCTCGACCTGGAGACGGTCTTCGACTCCGTCACCCGGACCCGCCGCGCCATCGTCGTCCACGAGGCGACCCAGTTCCTCGGCCCCGGCGCCGAGATCGCCGCCCAGATCACCGAGCAGCTCTTCGGCGAACTCCTCGGCCCCGTCCTCCGCGTCGGCGCCAGGTTCACCCCGGTCCCCTTCTCCTCCGGGCTCACCAACTTCCCGACCCCGGACCGGATCCTCTCCGCCGCCCGCTCCCTCGTCCGCCCGTAGTCCTCTGCGGGATGACGTCCCGCAGCAGTGGGGTGTCAGCCCTCCTGCGGGCTGACAGGGGCGCGCCAGGGACGTCATCCCACGGGGATGGCCGTTGCGGCCCCAGTGAGCGACAGGGTTGCAACGCAAGAGGCGTCCGGAGCCGCCGGGGACGCCACTCCTGTTTCAACCCTGTCGCCGACTGGGGTTAGGTAGCCCTGTCCCTGTGGACGTCGTCCTGGTCAGCCGTCGCTAGCCAGTCGCACAGCCTGTCGCGCAGTCCCTCTACATTCGGTGCGGGAGCCTTCTTCCCGTCCGGGACCTGCAATTCATTCAAGACGACGCTACGGCCGTCCTTCATGACGATTTCGACGCTGCGCCCCATCGTGGGACGAAGACCGAAGGGTGCGCGGCGTATCCGCACGTCCGCGATGTCCGAGCGGTGAACTGCCAGGCGACGCCTCAGGAAGCGGGACATGTACATCGTGTCGCCCTGGACCCAGACGCGCCCTGAACGTAAACCGCTCACGGCCAACGCAACCCAGAGCGCAGCCATGCACATGAAGACGCCGCCGTAGACGCGGCTCTCTTCCCAAACCTGAACAACGAATCCGACAGAGTACGTCGTGGCGGCGCCCATGGAGACCCCGAGGGCGATGCCGTTTCGCCAGCTCTTCCCGAGGACTACCGGTGCCGCGTCGAAGCTTCGCACGGACCCCACCGTCTCTTAGCCGTCGCTGACGCGCTACAACCCCGGCGCCCGAGGCGCTGCTGCGCTCGGCGCCGGCGCCTGCAGTCCGAGAGCATGTCGGCCCCCGCGGGTGAGGTGTCGGCCCTCCTGCGGGCTGACAGGGCCTCCTACGGGACGTCATCCCGCGGGGGTGGGGTGTCGGCCCTCCTGCGGGCTGACAGGGCCCCGCCCGGGACGTCATCCCGCAGAGATTCAGTACGTAAGGACGTCGGCGGCGGAGAGGTGGTGGCGGTCGTTGAGGGACTCGATCGCCCGGCGGCCGTCGGGGGCGGCGAGGACCACGGAAACCGAGGCGTGCGCCGGGAGGAAGAACATGTCCGCGGCGACGCCGAGCCAGTGCGAGACGTAGGCGTTGATCGTCCCGCCGTGGCAGACGACGGCGATCGACTCACCCGGGTACTTGTCGACGAGGGAGTCGACGACGGCGACGGCGCGGTCCCGCAACGCAGCCCCGGACTCCCCGCAGCCGAAGACCTCCCAGCGACCCTCGCGGGCGAAGGTCTCGTGGGCGGCGACCCAGGCGTCGGCGCCGACGTGGTCGGCGGGCCAGACGTCGGCGGGGACGCCGGAGTAGCAGTCGATCTCCGACAGCCCGGGGAACGCCTGGACCTCCAGCGAGTGGTGCGCAGCGATCGCCTCGGCGGTCTGCCGGGCCCGCTGCAGGTCACTCGACGCGACCGCCGCGAGGCGCTCGCCGGTCAGGTGCTCACCGACGGCACGCGCCTGCGCGCGGCCGAGCTCGGTGAGCGGACTGTCCATCCACGCCTGCGGCAGCGTGCCCGGCGGGGCGGGCTCCTGCTGGCCGTGACGGACGAAGAGGATGCGCGTCACCTCGGTCCCGTCCCGCAGGACGGCGGGGAGGTGATTGATGAACGGGGTCGCGCTCACCCGGTGAGCAGGTTCTCGGTACGCATGCGATCAGCGAAGCACTCCAGCCAGGTCCAGCCGTTGACCAGGGTGCGGTCGTCGCCCTGACGACGCGTCAGGCCACCCTGCGCCCGGTACCCGCCCCAGCGGGCCTTGTTGAACCCGCCCATCTGCTGCGCCGGGTCGCCGAAGAACTCCCACGTCCCGGCGCGCCCGAGGTCGTAGACGGCACCGGTCACGTAGTCTTCGTCGTCGAGGGTGAAGGTGCCCTCCACGTCGGTGCACACGGCCATCGCCCGGTCGCCCTCGACGACGACACCCGCGCTCCAGCCCTGCCGACCGCGGACGATGTGGCCGAACTCGACGGTCCCGTCGTCGAACTTGTTCGCGAAGACGTTCCAGGAGATCTGCAGGTCGATGTACCAGCGGTACTCCTTCCACTCCGCGCCGTGCTGGAAGTACAGGTGGTCGAAGAAGATCGGACCCTCGACGGTCTCCCCCAGCACCGTCCCCGTCACCCAGTACGCCTGGCTGGCATACGCGAGCGGTTCGGTGCGCGACGGCGCGAAGAACTGGACGCCGACGGCGGGACGAGCCCCGGAGAGCGT
Source organism: Sporichthya brevicatena (assembly GCF_039525035.1). Lineage (NCBI taxonomy): Bacteria > Bacillati > Actinomycetota > Actinomycetes > Sporichthyales > Sporichthyaceae > Sporichthya > Sporichthya brevicatena. Next base: position 130,028 of record NZ_BAAAHE010000014.1, on the reverse strand, counting down.
CAGGGCCTCACCCTCACTCCACGTCAGCTCCTCGTCGGTGATCGTCAGGTCGATCGGCAGCTCGTTGGACGCGTGCAGCATGCCCTTCGACTTCCAGTTCCGCCGCAGCGGGGAGAAGTCGCGGACGAGCTCGCCCTTCGCGCTGCGGTCGGACTCGGGCAGCAGCTCCATCGAGCCGTTCGCGTTGCCGAGGATGTAGTTGCCGCCGGACATCGGGCCGACGAACTTGCGCTCGACGATGTACCGCGTGCCGGACGCACCGGTCAGGCCGCCGTAGACGTACTGCGACTGCAGCGAGGCGCCGTTCAGCGGCTGGTCGGGCAGAATCACCGACAGGTCGGGCTCGTAGATTCCCGCGACGTTCCGGAAGTTGTAGTCGCCGACCAACTGTCGCTTCTCGCTCACGCCAACTCCTCCGTGTCGCCGACTTTCTTTATGCCGACTCCAGTCAAGCCAGCATCGCATCGGGTCCGGTGACAATCAAGAGACCGTCTCAAGTAACCAACGTCCTTGGCGGCGCGCACCGGGCGCGAGAGGATGAGGTGTGAGCACTCCGCCCCGCCGTCCGGCGCACCGGCCCTCGCGCCGCGCCGTCATCGTGCGCACGGCGCTGGAGCTCATCGCCGAGAGCCAGGCCGACGCGGTCACCATCGCCGACATCGCCGCCGCCGCGGACATGACGCCGGCCGCGATCTACTACCACTACGCCTCGCGCGAGGCGATCCTCATCGAGGGGTTCCAGGAGGTCAGCAAGACCTACCGGGCCGCCATCGACGCCGGGGTCGGCCGTGTCCAGGCCGGCGAGTCCGTCGGCGTCATCGCCGGCGAGATCCTCACCTGGGCGAAGTCCTCCCCCGGCGCCCGCGCGTACGTGCTCTCGGGCTCCGGCCTGTCCAGCGCCGTCGAGGGCGTCCTGCGCCACGACCGCATCTACGCCGTCGAGCAGTTCCGTGAGGCCGTGAAGGTGGCGCGGTCCAGTCTCAAGCCCGCCGAGTACGCGGTGCTCGCCGTCGCGCTGCTCTCCCTCATCGAGGCCGCCGTCGCGTCGATGCTCACCCTCGACCGCGCCCGCAAGGGTCTGTCCGAGAGCCGCTTCCGCCAGGAGGTCGAGTCGCTCGCGGAGAGCATCATCCACCCGCCGGCGGCGTGAACCGACCTCGAAGAGGGAGCGTCAGCTCCGCTCCTCCGCCGCGGCCATCATGCTCAGCGACACCTCTTCGTAGGCCTTGCGCAGGGCGGCCTCGGAGTGGCCGGCCAACGGGCCGTCGCCGAGTCGCAGCGAGTGCATGTTGGTCCCGAGGGCGAAGACGCTGCGCATGATCAGCGACAACGTCGTCCACCGCAATGCGGCGTCGCGCCGGTTGCTCGGGGCCGAGGGGGCCTTGAGGTAGTCGACCATCCGCTCGATGTGGCGGCGTTCGAACTCCTGCCGGATCTGCAGCGAGTTCGCCGTCGCGCCCGGGAGCTGGTGGTAGAGCAGCTTCGCGGGCTCGGGGTTGTTCTCCACCCAGTCCCACACCGCGCCCATGACGCGGCTGAAGCTCAGCTCGCCCTCCGGTTCGCGGGCCTCCTCGACGACCTCGTCGAGCTGCCGGAAGACGCTCTCGAGCGCGGCCTCGTACAGCTCGTCCTTGCTGGAGAAGTGGTAGTAGACCGCGGTCGTGACGACGTCCGCCTCGGCGGCGACGTCCTGGATCGACGTGCCCTGGTAGCCCTCCCGGGCGAACACGGTCACCGCGGCTCGGATGACGTGCTCGCGCCGGTTGGGCCGCCGTGCAGGCTGTCCCGACCGGGCCATCGCCAGCGTTCCCCTCCCCCGCGCATACCTCGCCTGGGGAGAATCCTGCCGGACGACGGCCTCGGGCCGGGCGGGGGTCACGGTGTCGCCAGCACGGTGACGGTGCCGGCGGTCCCGTCGACCTCGACCTCCATGCCGTCGACGAGACGGGCGGTCGCGGTCGCGGTGTCGCAGACGGCCGGGATGCCGAACTCGCGCGCGACCACCGCCGCGTGCGAGAGCAGCCCGCCGATGTCGGTGACGACCGCGGCGGCGTGGCCGAACAACGGGGTGTACCCGACGTCGGTGACGGCGGTGACCATCACCTCGCCCGGCTCGACCAGGTGCGCGGTCTCCGGGGTGACGACGCGGACGACGCCGCGCGCCTTGCCCGGCGCGGCCGCCACGCCGGAGAGCTGGTCCCCGACCCCGAGCGCCGTCGTCGCCGGCTCCGGTTCCCACGGCGCGACGAACGCGATCGGCAGCCGGATCGACGCCAGCCGCTCCCGCTCCGCGCGCCGCCGGGCGACGGTCTCCTTCGCGTCCGCGCCGGGCGCGAACAGCTCGTCGAACGTCAGGTAGAAGACGTCGGCGGAGGAGTTGAGCACACCCGCCGAGGTGAGCCGGCGGCCCTGCTCCCGCGCGATCGAGCGCATCAGGTGGATGACCCGCACCAGCGCGTCGCGGTCGCGCTCCCGCTCACCGGTCGCCCAGCGCGCGAGCTTGACGGCCGGCCGCGCCCGCCGCGGGACCAGCGGCTCGGCGTGCTCGGCACCGCTGCTGCGCTCCGGCGCGGTCGCGGCCTTGCCGACCGTCCGCAGGACCAGGTCCGGGTCGTCGGCGAAGACCCTGGACGCGAGCTCGCACTCCGCCGGGCCGCGGTGCCCGAAGCTGCTCAGTGCTTCCTTGACCGCGTTCGCGAACCGCGGCGAGACCTCCTGCACCCGCTGGTACAGCCCGGTGCCGCCGGAGGTGAGCACCTCCAGCACCGCCGGGTCGGCCGCGGCCAGGCGCGCGAGACGACGGACGCCGCCCAGACCCTCGGCGCTGGTCAGGCCCTCGCCGACGGAGCTGACGACGCCCTTCGAGCCCGCGAGCTGCTCCGCGGTGTTCGTCGCCGCACCGGCGAGGACGGCGCCGAGGCCGGCCAGGCGCCAGCCGTGGCACTGCAGGTCGTAGCCGAGGCTGAACAGCGACTCCAGCTGCGCGTCCGTGCGGTCGGCCGGGTCACCGACGAGACGGGAGAAACGCTTCACCTCGGCCAGCATCGTGTCGATGTCGCGGCGGTAGCCGGCGAGCACACCGGTCAGCCGGACACCCATGCCGCCCGCGACCTTGATCTGGCCCTGAATGCCCTCGGGCTTGTCCATGGGCAGGTCGGAGAAGTCGAGCGCGGGCAGGTCCTGGATGTGGCGGCCGAGGTACTGCGCCGCGAACGAGTCCGCGTCCCAGCCCGGCGAGAGCTCGCCGACGGCCGCGCCGGTCGCGACGTTCATGTAGACGCGGTGGCCCTGGATCGAGAACATCCGGGCGTAGGCCTCGTTCTTCGCGACGCCGGTCATCCCGAGGAAGTCGACGACCGCGACGCCGGCCTGCGCGAACGCCGGCGCGACCGCGGTCAGCGACAGCGGCGTCGCCGGGCCCGGCAGCGCCTCGGAGAAGTTCGTCGCGATGAAGCACGTGAACCGCGGGTCGACGGGGCTGTCGAACTCGCCGACCTGGTCGGGCTTGCCACCGAGCTCGAGCTTCACGCCGTCGAGCGCCGGGGTGTCGACGGGGACGCGGCCGGGACGGAACGCGCGCCGCCACGGGACGTCGACGGCCTTGTCGCCGATGCCCATCACACCGGTGAGCGAGAGGCGCGTGTCCTCGAGGGTGTCCGGGCCCGACCACGCGCACTCGAAGCCGAACTCCTCCTTGAGCTTCGTCGTGTCCAGCAGCGGCTGGAACAGCACGAACTCGAAGTCGCCGCGGTTCACCGGCATCAGCTTGCGCCGGTACAGGGTGTCGATGCCCTTCTCCAACCAGTCCTGACGCACCGCCACGACGCGCTTGCCGAACGCGCGGCCGACCTGCTCGACGTCGAGGATCTCCTCGCTCGCGAGGTTGACCGGCCCGGCGGGGCCGCGCTCGCAGGCGAGGGTGAAGAAGCGGCCGACGTCGTCGGCGTGGACGACCTGCCACAGGCTCGGCTGCCCCTTGACGACCGCGAGCGCCGGACCCGCCATCAGATTCCGGACGCGGTTGTCGATCCGGCGCCCGAGCACGATGCCGGCGCGGATGCTGATCGCGTCGACCGGCGCCGCCGCGAGCATCGCCTCGACCTCGGCCTTGTGGACCGCGTACGCCGCCTCGGGGTGCGGCGCGAGCGCGACCGACTCCTTGAGCTTGCTGCGGTCGTGCGGCCGGGGGCCGTACGCCGTCGACGAGCTCGCGAACACGATCCGGCTCGCGCCGGTCCGCTCCATCGCGGTCAGCACGTTGGCCGTGCCGTCGATGTTGATCGCGCGCTCGGCGGGGTCACCGAAGTGCGCGTCCATCGCCCACGCGCAGTGCGCGACGACGTCGCAGCCCTCCATCGCGCGGGTGACGGCGTCGACGTCGCGGATGTCCGCGGGGATGAAGGTCGTGCCGGGGTGGATGGACTCCGGTGGCCGGCGGGAGAGCCCGACCACCCGGTGCCCACGGCGGACCAGGTGTTCGGTGATCTCGCGGCCGAAGACGCCACTCGCACCGGTGACCAGGATGGTCCGGGGTCGGAACTCGGTGTCCGTGCTCATGGTGCTCCTTCAGGTTCCGGCCAGAGCGGCCGGTCGCAGTTCCAGTCGGGCGGGCAGGCCCAGCGTTCGGTGTAGACCATCTCGTGCAGCGGGCGTCGTTGCGCCACGCCCCAACGGCCCAGCGGGCGGCCGATGGGGATCATCGCGAACATCTCGTACTCGCTGTCCGGCGGCCGGCCGAGGAGAGCGTCCACCTCGGCCCGACGCGCCTTCAGCAACGTGGTGACCGTGCTGCCGAGCCCTTCGGCCCGCGCGGCCAGGCACGCGCTCCAGACCGCCGGGAACACCGACGACGCACCGTTGCTCAGTCCGTAGGCGAACAGCAGGACCGGCGCGGTGTGCAGGGAATCCGCGAGGTGGTTCGCCGACGCCGTCACCCGCTGCTGCGACGGATCCGCCGTGCCCGCGCGGACCGCGTCGGCGGCCCGCGCGTAACGCGTGCGGTACAGCTCGTCGAGCGCCTCCCGGTAGAGGACCTGCAGCGCCTTCTTCGTGTCCGCGTCGCGCACGACGAGGAACCGGAACGCGTGCGCGTTGCCGGCCGACGGTGCCCGGATCGCGGCGTCGAGGATGCGCATCAGCACCTCGTCCGGCACCGGGTCCGGTGCCAGCCGTCGCATCGCCCGGGTGGTGTAGAGCGCCTCGCGGACGTCCATCACCCTCCGACCGGAGCGGGTTGGCGCACGGGTGACAGGACCACCGGGATCCCGCTCATCCGGGGCTGGCCGGAGTAGCGGTCGTAGTCGTCCTCGACGTCCGCGAGCCGGGCGGTGCTGGCCCCCGCGCCCCACGGGTCGTCGACGTCCGCCTCGGCCGGGCCGTACGCGTGGCTCAACGCCACGACCCCCGGCCGCATCGAGTCGTCGACGCTGACGACCGCGACGACCGCCGCCCGCGCGGAGGCGATCCGCACGAGGTCGTCGTCGCGCACGCCGAGGCGCTCGGCGTCGGCCGGGTTCAGGTACACCGGGTTGTACCGGCGGATCCCGCGCGCGGCCTTCGCGTTGTAGGACGAGTTCGCCGCGTGCGTCTCCCGGCGGCCGACGAGGACGAACGAGTCGTCACTCGTGCCGTGGGAGCCGAGCGAACCCGCGATCGCCTCGAGGTCGGCCATCATCTCCGGGTTCGCCGCGTCGAGCTTCGCCGTGCACGCCGGGTCGGCGGGGGCGACGACGACGCGGGGCTCCGCCGCAGCCTCGCCCTCGAGCCCGTCGCGGTACTGCCGGACGGTGTCGAGCGGGATCCGGGAGCCGGCGCAGACGATGTCGAGCAGCTCCTCCTCCGTCGGCGGCTTGCTCATGTCGAGCGCGACCGGGTCGACCATGCCGAACGGGTGCGGGACCTCGATCGACAGGTTCAGCCGCTGCGCGAGGCCGTAGAAGAACTCCCACTCGCTCAGCAGGTCACTGCCCTCGGGCACGTCGAGCACCGCCGGGCCGTACTGGGCGTACGGGGCGCCGGGGCCGATGCCGAGCACCTGGAGGAAGTCGAGGATCTGCGTGACGTGCGGGACCTCGAGCGGCATCCGCGGCGCGATGACGTAGTCCGCGAACTGTGCGGTGTTCGACAGGAACGGGTCGACCGTGACGAGCAGGTCCAGCGCCTTCATCGCCGCCGTCGTACGGACCTGGTCGGGCCACGCGACGACGGGGTTGCCACCGACGCTGAACAGCGCGCGGACCTGCCCCTCCCCTTCGAGGAGGATCTCGTCGGCCAGCGCCGAGACCGGCAGACCGGCCGGGCAACTGGTCAGGTTGCGGACGCGCAACTGCTCCCCGAACCCGGTGGCCGGGGCCGGCGGCATCGGCTGCGCGATCGCCGGCAGCGCCGGGTAGAGCGTCAGCGGGTCCGGGACCGCCTCGCCCGCGCGGCGCACGTGACCGCAGACCGAGCGCAACACCGCGATGAGGTACTCCAGCGTCGACCCCGACTGGGCCATGTTCGGCCCGGTCCCGGCGTCCACGAATCCGGAGCGGGCGCTGCCGTACATCCGCGCGGCGCGGACGAGGTCGTCCGCGTCGATGCCCGCGTTCCGGGCGACCGCCTCGGGCGTGAACGGCGCGACGGCCGAACGCAGCCGGTCGATGCCGTCGACCCAGGACGCCATGAACTGACGGTCCCCCAGATCCTCGGCGAGGATGACCCGCAGCATCGCGGCGAGGATCGCGACGTCGTGGCCGGGCCGGACCTGCAGGAACAGCTCGGCCCGCCGGGCGGTCTCGGTCCGGCGCGGGTCGACGACGATCAGGCGCGCGCCCTCCTCCAGCCGCCGGTTCAGCCAGGTGCCCGGGTTGCCCGAGGGCAGCCCGAGCATGCTGACCAGCGGGTTGGCCCCGAACAGCAGCAGGACCTCGGCCTCGTCCGCCGTGTGGGCCGGCGCGAGCCAGCTCCCGTGCAGCGCGCGGGCGACCATCTTCCCGGGCTGGTCGATGGTCACCGAGTCGAACACCATCGGGGTGCCGATGGCGTTCAGGAACCCCTTGATGACCGGCATCGACGAGCCGGCGGTCTGGAACGCCTGGGTGCCGAAGTACAGCGCCACGGCCCGCGGGCCGTGCTCGGCGAGGAGGCCCTGCAGACGCTCCGCGATCTCGTCCATGACCTGGGCCGAGGAGATCGGCACGAACTCCCCGCTCGGCAACCGCTTCTGCGAGTGCAGGAGGCGGTCCGGCGAGTAGTGGTAGGCCAGCTGACGGCGCCCCTTGCCGCAGCTGAAGCCGGCGTAGTGACGGTTGTTCTTGTTCCCGGTGATCTCGACGGCCCGTCCGGCCTCGACCGCCACCTCGATCGGGCAGCAGTTGTGGCAGACCTGGCAGACCGTCGAGTGCACCGTCCGGAGGCCCGCCATCAGCTCGTGGCGGCGGCGACCTTCTGCGCCCCCGGGATCTCGCACGCGACGTTCATGGCGTCGATGACCGCGAACATGCGGCCCACCCCGATGAACTGGGCGACGTCGACGCAGAGCTCGACGACCTCCTCGACGCTGAAGTGCTCGTAGAGGCGGGCGAAGTCGGCGTCCCCGACCGAGTAGTGGTCGGTCGCCATCTTCTGCGCGTAGGAGATCGCGGCCTTCTCCCGCTCGGTGAACAGCGGCGAGTTCTCGGCGTCCGGGAGGGCAGCGACCAGCTCCTCGGTCAGACCCTCGTCGATCGAGTCCTGGTAGCGGCCGGCCAGGCAGTTGCGGCACTGGTTGATCTGCGCGATCGAGAGCCGGAACAGCTCGATCAGCTTGCGGTCGAGCTGACCGGTCGTCTGCAGGTTCCAGTAGAACTGCGCGAACGGACCGAGGATGTCGGGCCGGTGCGCGAGCGCACGCAGCGCCGTCGAGTCACCGGTCTGCTCCTCGACGGCCGCCACGAGTCCGGCGATCTCGGGGGGCATCTGGTCGGTCGTGGCCAGGGGGATGCGCGACATGTCCGGATCTCCTCAGTACTCGAACGGGGCCAGGCGGCCGTTGGTCGGGCTGTTCTCCGGGTCGTAGAAGAGGACCTGCTCGGCGAGCTTGGTGTCGAAGAACTCCCACACCTGACGGATCAGACCGTCGCGGACCTCGAAGATGTGCACGTAGCGCTGGTCGTAGCGCTCGCCGTTGGTGCCGGGACCGTCGGCGTCCATGATCCCGACGACGCGCTGGTCGTCCTGGCACATGATCTTCCAGTTCGTGAAGCGGAACTGGTTGAGGTCGAGCCGGCCGAAGACCTGCGGGAGAACCTCCTCCTGCAGTTGCTGGAAGTCGCAACGACCGGAGATCGGGCTGTGGCCGCTGATGTTGTACATGCAGTCGGACGCGTGCAGCTTCAGGAACCCTTCCAGGTCCAGGGTCTGCAGCGCGCGGTACCAGTCCTCGACGATCTGGGTGTGGGCGGGGTCGGCGGTTCCCATGTGGTGTCAGGCTTCCGGTGAGATGCGGATGAGTTGCATGCCGTGGTTCTCGCCCCGGGACAGCCGGTTCATCGCCACCGGTGCGTTCTCGAGGCCGTCGAGGATCTCCTCGGGGTGGACGAGGCTGCCGTCCAGCACCCAGGGCGTCAGGATCCCCATGACCTCGGCGTAGTGCGGGAGGTAGTCCAGGACGATGAAGCCCTGCATCGTGCCGCGCTGGTTGACCAGGTTCATCAGCCCGCGGCCGGCGGTCTGCTCACCGCCGAAGTAGGTCGAGACGAAGCCGCACAGGACGATGCGCGCCCGCAGGTTGATGCGGTCGAGCATGAGGTCCAGGACCGGACCGCCGACGTTCTCGAAGACGATGTCGATCCCGTTCGGGCACAGCTCGTCGAGCTTCGCGCCGACATCGTCGGACTTGTAGTCGATCGCGCCGTCGACCTTGCACACGTCGCGCAGCCACTGGCACTTCTCCGGGCCGCCGGCGATGCCGATGACGCGCAGGCCGAGCTTCTTGCCGATCTGGCAGACCAGCGAGCCGACGCTGCCGGCCGCGGCGGTGACGACGAGGGTCTCCCCCGCCTGCGGCTTGCCGACGTCGGTCAGGCCGCAGTAGGCGGTCAGGCCCTGGAAGTCCAGGACGTGCCGGTAGTTCGACAGCGGGATGTCGGGGTGCTTGTGCGTCAGGGGCATCAGCTCCTCGACGGCCGCCACCGCGTACTCCTGCCAGCCGCACATGCCGTTGACGTACGTGCCGACCGGCAGCCGCTCGTCGTTCGACTTCTCCACGATGCTCGTGGTGATCCCGCGCATCACGGTGCCGAGCGGGACGGCCGGGAGGTAGGTGTCCCGCTCGTTCATCCAGATCCGCATCGAGGCCGGGATCATCAGGTAGATGTTCCGGACCAGGACCTGGCCAGGACCCGGATCAGGCACCTCCTCCGTGCGGACGTCGAAGTGGCTGGCGTCGACTTCACCGGTCGGCCGGGAACGCAGGTACCAGGCCGTGTTCTTCAGGGTCACGCGGGTGTCCTCTCCGGGCGGGAGCTACAGGCAGCTGGGCTTGTTGCCGAACGGCGCGGTCCACTTTCCGTTCTGGATCTGCATCGGGAAGGCGCAGACGTTCTTCAGGTGCGCCGGGGGCTGACCCTTGACGTAGGTCAGGGGCTGGCTGGTGCCGCCGAGCGTCACGTTCTTGAAGCTCCACAGCCCCTTGAGGATCAGCTCCGTCGACGGGGTCGCGTCCGGCGCGATGCCGCGCTTGACCGCCTCGGCGAAGATGTTCGCCACGTTCCAGCCCTGGGCGTGCGACGCGAAGATCTGGTCGACCGAGATCACGCGGGACAGGACCGAGCGGAACCGCTTCTCCTCCGGCAGCTTGTCGTTGATGAACGGGAACTGCTGGCTCGGGGTGATGATCTTGTCGAACGCCGGGTTCGACGGGTAGCTCGGGTCGGTGAGGACCGGCGCCGTCACGTAGACCGGCTTGTAGCCCTGGCGCGAGCAGTCCCGGGCGATGCGCTTGACCGAGTTGATGTCGATCCGGAGGAACAGGATCTCGGCCTGGGCGTTACGCGCCTGGAGGCAGTTCGCGGTGAAGTCCGGGGCGGTCAGCGACGCGCGGCCGGCGAACACCGGGGTGAACCCGGCCTTCTTCGCGTACTCCGCGAAGCCCTGCGCGTAGTCCGCGCACTGCTGCACCTCCTGGCAGGAGATGAAGCCGGCCTTCTTGCCCTTGCCGACGAGGTCCCGCGCGGCCGCGAACTCGGTGCCGTTCAGGCCGAGACCGGCGGCGCCGAAGCCGAAGATCATGTGGCTGGTCGGGGCGAGCAGGTTCGAGTCGTCGCCGTCGAGGATCGGGATCTGCTTGGACTCGACGTAGTCGATCGCGGCCTGCGAGAGCGACGCGGCGTGCGTGTTGCCCACGAACGCGAGGACCTTGTCGCTCTCGACCATGCGCCGCAGCTGGGCCACGTAGGTCGACGGGTCGCCCGCGTCGTCGGCGACGATCAGCTTGATCGGGTGGCCGTTGACGCCGCCCTTGGCGTTCAGGTCGGTGATGTTCGCCTGGATGGCGTTCAGCGCGGGCCGGAACGAGGTCCCGTACAGGCCGGTGATCGAGCCGACGAAGCCGACGGTGATCGGCAGGTTGTTCGCCTTCGCCGTGCTGCCGGTCGCGCCGGTGGTCCCGGTGTTGCCCTTCGAGCCCGTCGAGTCGGTCGTGGTGGTCCCACCCGTGGTCGTGGCGGGACCCGCGGCCCCGGTGCCGGGGGCGGTCCCGGTCGAGCCGGGCTCGGTCACGGATCCGGGGGCGGTGCCCGGGTCGACCCCGGGCGCCACCGCGCCGGTCCCGGTGTCGGTGCCGGGGGCGACTCCCCCGATGGTCGACGGATCGACGCCCGCCTGGGCCCCGGCGCCGGCGGCGGCCGGGGCGCCGCCGGTCTGGGCGGCCACGATCTCGGCACGGTCGAGCCGGCTCGCGCAGCCACTGAGGACGACGAGGCTGCACACGATCGCGGTGGTCCGGAAGGTCCGGCGTTTCATCGCGGTACTCCTTGGGCTGACGACGCTCCGGCGGACTCGAGGCCCGCGTAGGAGGAGAAGATCTTTTCCTCGTCCAACTCCTGCGGTTCGCCCACGAACTGGACGCGCCCGCGGGCGAGCAGGACGACGTAGTCGGCGAGGGCGAGTGCCTTGCCGACGTACTGCTCGACGAGCAGCAGCGACGCACCCCGTTCCCGGACGGTCGCGAGGAACTCGAAGACCTCGTCGACGACGACCGGTGCGAGGCCCATCGAGACCTCGTCGAGCAGGACGAGCCGGGGGTTCTGCAGGTACGCCCGGGCGAGCGCAACCATCTGCTGCTCACCACCGCTCATCGATCCCGCGCGCTGGTTCATGCGCCGGCCGAGCGTCGGGAACGCCTCGACCGCGAGGTCGAGGGCGGAACTGTGGCCGTCCGCGAACAGCGTGAGGTTCTCGCGGACGGAGAGGTTGGGGAACACGGCGCGGCCCTCGGGGACCGTGCAGACCCCGTACCGGACGAGGTCGTGCGGCTGACGGCCTGTCACGTCCGAACCGTCGACGAGGATTTGGCCCCGCATCGGGCGCAGGGTGCCGCCGGCCACGCGGAGCAGCGTCGTCTTGCCGGCGCCGTTCGGGCCGAGCAGGGCGACGGTGCTGCCCGCCGGGACGATCAGGTCGACGTCGTGCAGCACCGCGGCGCCGGTGTATCCGGCGCTGATGCGTCGCAGCTCAAGCATGGGCGGGCTCCTCGACGGTGCCGAGGTAGGCCTGGCGCACCCGGTCGTCCCGCAGGACGGCCTCGGTCGGGCCGTCGCAGAGGTGGACGCCGAAGTCCAGGACGTAGAGGTAGGCGCAGATCTCGCGGACCAGCGTCATGTCGTGCTCGACGACCAGCACCGAGGCCCCGGTCGTGTCGACGATGCTGCGCACGATGCTCGCGAACGTCTCGGTCTCGCTCGGGTCCAGACCGGAGGACGGCTCGTCGAGCAGCAGCACCGAGGAGCGGCCGCACGCCGCGCGGGCGAGCTCCACCAGCCGGCGCTGACCGGTGGACAGCGAGCCGACCCGGCGGCCGGCGAGGTCCGCGATGCCGCAGGTCTCCAGGGCCTCGGTCACCCGCGCCTGCTGCTCCGCCCGCGAACCGCGCGGGGCGAGGAAGCAGCGCCAGGGGCGGCCGCCGGAGTCACGGGCCTCGGTGGCGAGGCCGACGTTCTGCGCGACCGAGAGCGAGTCACAGAGCGCGAACCGCTGGAAGGTCCGGCCGAGGCCGGCCCGGGCGCGCCGCGCCGGCGTCCAGTCGGACACGTCCGAGCCGAGCAGCTCGACGGTGCCGGCCGCCGGCCGGACGGTGCCGGCGCACGCGTTCAGCGTCGTCGTCTTGCCGGCGCCGTTCGGCCCGATCAGACCGACGATCTCGCCGCGTCGCACCTCGAGGTCGAACTCGGACACCGCGCGCGTGCCGCCGAACTGGACGGTGAGGCCACGGGTCACGAGCACCCGCTCGTCGGGACGGTGCAACATCGGTTCAGCGTTGGGCGTGGTCATGAGCGCACCCCTGCTCCCACGGGCCGGCGGTCGTCGTCCGGGGCGGCCGGCCGGGGCGGTCGTGCGGCCCGCACCGGCCGCGACGGCAAGTAGCCGGGATGGCGCAGGCGCGAGGGCACGCGGCCCGGACCCCAACCCCGGGTGAGGTCGAACTGACGGTCCGCCACGAGGCTGGCGGTGATGGCCGCGGCGCCGAAGATCGCGGTGTACCAGCCCGGGTCCATCTCGATCAGCGTCGGCATGACCGCGAGGGAGAACGCCGCCGCGGACGCGCGGAGCACCGTGGCCCGCGAGCCGAACAGCGCGAGGACCGCGACCCAGGTCAGGCCGACGGTGTAGCCGTAACCGCGGCTGGAGGCCTGCAGCGTGACGCCCGAGGCGAGCGCACCGCCGAGCGCGCCGAGGAAGCCGGCGACGCAGAAGACGGCCGTGCGGATCGTCGTGCTGTCACCGCCGTTGGCCGCGACCGCGTCGGGCGACTCGGCGTTGGCCTGCAGGAGCCGGCCGAGGCGGGCGCGCTGGATGCCGAACACGAGACCGGCCGCGGCCGCCGCGACCGCGACGCACAGGTAGTAGTAGCCCTTGTCCGTGGTGAGGTCGAGACCGAACAACGAGATGTCGGGGCGCGAGACCGCGCGGACACCGCCACCGAACATCGCCTCGGTCGGGTACACGAGCTGCTGCAGGAGCACCGCGAAGGTGAACGTCGCCAGCGCGAGGTAGAGGCCCGAGAGCCGGAGCGTCGGGAGCGCGACCGCGGTCGCGACCGGCACCGCGACCAGCCCGGCGAGCAGCAGCGCGATCCCCCACGGCAGTCCGTTGCCGAGGAAGTGGCTCATCGCCGCCGCGCCGATCGCCGCGAACGCGGCGTGCGCGAGGGAGATCTGACCCGACGTCCACACCATCAGGCCGAGGCCGAGGAAGACCAGGACCAGCGTGACCGCCGTGGTCCAGACCGGGAGCGAGGTGTCGACGAAGGTCGGCACGAGGAGCGCGAACACCCCGAGCGCGGCGACGGCCTCCCAGTGCACCCGCGGGGTGACCGCGCGGCCGCTGGCGGTCCGGTTGCTGCTCGGGACGTCGAAGAACTTGCGCGCCGGCGTCACGATCAGCAGGACGAACAGGACGATGAACGGTGCGACGTCGGGGATGCTCGCCCAGAACACCGAGTTCGGGAGCTGGTCACCGATGACCTTGCCGCTGCACGCGCTGCCGACACCGATCACGATGCCACCGGCGAAGGTGAGGCCGATCGAACCGAACCGGCCGACGGCCGCGGCGCCGAACGCCTGCACGACGAGCAGCGCGAGCACCACGGTGTCGAGACCGAGGCTCGGGGCGAGCAGCAGACCCGTCACGCTCGCGAAGACCGCACTGATGATCCACGCGCCGCGGCGGACCGCCGTCGGGTTGTCGCCCTCGTAGGAGAGCAGCTGCGGGTTGTCGACGACCGCGCGCATCCGCAGACCGGTCTTGGTCCAGCGGAACAGCGCGAGCAACGCGAGGACGCCGACCAGCGCGATGCCCGCGCCGATCATCTGCTCGTAGGAGACGAAGGTGCCGCCGATGTCGACCGTGCCCTGGGGCAGGAACGGCTCGAGCGGAATCGTCGACGGCCCGTAGTGCACGGCGGCGAGGCCCTGCACGACGAGCAGGAGGCCGACGGTGGCGACGATCCGGTAGACCGCCCGCACACCCTGCAGGCCGGCGGCCATGCGCTCGAGCAGCAGACCCATGACCGGGGCGAAGACGCCGAGGACGACCAGCGCCGCCGGCGGCCAGGGCATGCCCCGAACCTCCGTCAGTTCGTAGAAGACGTAGGCCGCGGCGGCCGCGACGGCGCCGTGCGCGAAGTTGAACAGGCCGCTGGTGCGGAAGGAGAGGACGAGGCCGACGGCGGCGAGACCGAGCAGCGAACCCGCGACGAGCCCGGAGACGATGAAGGGGGTCCATTCGTTCACGGACGACACCACCCGCAGGGCTCCAGGGCCTCCGCGCTGCTGCGCGGCGCCAGCGGTTCGGCGGGCTTGCCCACCACGAGACGGCACTCGGGCCGGTGGTACAGCCGGCCACCGGGCACGACGACGCGGCGTGCGTCGTCCACGTCGACCGGACGGCGGGCCGCGGTCCTGGACCGGCGCAGCGCGGCCTGGCGCGCACCGATGCGCGAGCGGGCCACGAGGATCAGCCGCGCGTTCCCGAACGCGGCGAGCACCAGCCCGATCGCGGAGAGATTGGCCCACGGCGTGGCGTCCGCCAGCCGCGCCTCACCGGCGACGCCGTACCAGGCGACGACCAGCAGGACCGCCGCCACGGCGTTCGCGGCCACGGTCAGGCGCAGGGCGCCGGCGGTCCACGGCCGGGCGTCGATCGCCCGTGCTCCACTCATCGTGCGGTGGCCCGGGCTCCGTCGTGGGAGCGGTCGTCCGCCCGGGTCTGGGCCGCGGCATCGGTCCCGCGCGCTTCGGCGGCGGCGACGGGCTCGGTCCCGGTGAGCTCGTCGAGCTTGTGCCACTCGTCGCGCAGGTCGGCCGAGAGCCAGAGCGTGGCGCCGATCCCGAGCAGGAACAGCGACCCCACCCCCGCCGACATGAGCAGCGGGAGCTGCTCGGCGGGGTACGGGGTGTCACTGATGCGGAAGTACCCGACCACCAGCATCAGGAGGCCGACGACCGTCAACCCCAGCGCCAGGGCCCGGTCCCAGTGGGCGCGGATCGCGTCGAACGGTTTCACGACTGTCGGACTCCTCGGTAGCGGAGCAGCTGGCCCAGCAGCAGCACGCCGAGCGCGGCCACGACGAAGGGCGGGAACAGGTTGAGGTCGAACCCGTCGGGCTGCGTCAGCCCGGCCGGGGCGACCTGAACGGTCGGGACGGTGTTGCCGGGGACGGCACCGGTCGGGGTCGAGCCGGGCAGCTCACCCGGCAGCGCGCCGGGGACGGCGGCGCCGTCGGTCGTGGGCAGGGCGCCCAGGTCCGGGGTGGCGGCACTGTCGACGCCGGCGTCGGTCGCCGGGGCGGCCGGACTGAAGGCGTCGCCGCCCGAACCGGTCGCGTTGAGCGAGACGTAGCTGCGCCCCAGCGTCAGGCTCTGCGTCACGGTGCCGAAGGGCGAGCCGTCCGGTGGGTTCCAGAGCGAGCTGATCTCGATACCCGCCGTCAGGACCGAGTCCTTCGTGGTGATCGGCTCCAGGTAGCGGACCTTGATCCCCTGTTCCGCCAGCGGCTTGAGGATCGGGCTGCTGTCCGGCAGCGGGGTGTTCTGGCCCGGGAGCATGAAGCCCTCGGGGCCGAAGGCCAGCGGGACGCCCGCGACCGAGACGCCGGTGACGAGCAGGTCCGAGGCCTGCGTCGGCTCCTTGCCGTCCGAGGTCATCGACGCCACCGACTTCACGGCGCCGATCTCGATCGCCGCGACGGAGATGCCCGTGGCGAGCGTCGTCGCGCGGGAGGTGACCTTGTTGCCGTCGGTGCTGGTCTCGGCGAGCGAGGTCGCCCGGCCGATCACGACACCGGACTCGTGCACGGTGTCCCCGCCGGCGGTGGCGACGCTGCGGTCGGGCTCGCTCTCGGCCTTGAGCAGGTACGGCCCGACTTCCTGGGTCGCCACCGGCGTCGAGGGTGAGCGGGAGACCGCGAAGTACGGCCAGTCCGGCAGCGCCGCGAGCTGCGGGTAGAGACCGCGCGCCGTGTTCGGCAGGGACGTCAGCTGGTCGCCGGGGTTGCTCGCCGCGGCGATCGCGGTGCTGTTGCCCAACGCGTCGAGCACCGCACTGGCGCTCGGGCTGCCGCCGGCGAAGATCGTCTCGGACACCGGGGCGTCCTTGACGACGTAGGTCAGGTGCACGACGTCGGCCGACGCCGTGGCCGTGAAGCTCAGCGCCGCACGCGCGTCGGTGGCGCCGAGAAAGGGCGCTGCACCGATCAGGACGGGCACGGCCATCAGGCCGAGAATCCGCAGTCTCACCGCGACTCCGCATCGGGAGAGGGGTCATGGGGGCAGTTCGGCTACTTACTGGAGATGGTGACCAGATTCACCGTTGACGGGACGATACCCCCGTGCGTGGACCTCGACAAGACCCAATAACTCGGTGTCGTGACAAGTAACTGTGCGGTGTTGCTGGGGGAATCCCGCGTCTTTCTTGACAACCGGTCTAGTTAGCCGTCACCCTTCGGGGCATGTCTGAAAAGCCCTCAGACCACGACTTCGAGTCCGCGGCTGAGCGGTTTCTCCTCGCCGACACGGACGTCATCGCGGACCCGTTCCCGATGTTCGGCCGTCTGCGCGAGAAGTCACCGGTCCACTACGTGGAGAGCGCCGGCGTCTGGCTGGTCACGCGGTACGAGGACATCTGCGCAGTGGCCCGCAATCCGCAGGTCTTCTCCTCCCGCTCCGCCACCGGTCCGCACAGCCACCGGCGTCACGCGGTGCTGAAGGAGCTGACCGAGGAGTCCGCCGACCTCAAGGCGGCCGTCGAGGCCGCGGCGTTCCGCGACCGGGAGCCGGTGCTGTTCCGCTGCGACCCGCCGCGACACACCGCGCAGCGCAAGATCGTCAACAAGGCGTTCAGCCCCAGTCGCGTGCGGCAGATCGAGGACACCGTCCAGGCGATCTGCGACAGCCTCCTCGACGACGTGCTCGACAAAGGCAGCATGGATCTCGTCGCCGACCTGGCCGTCCCGCTGCCGATCACCGTGATCGCCGGCGCGCTCGGCGTCTCGAACCACGACCTGCCGACGTTCAAGCGCTGGTCGGACGCGCTCGCCGCGACGATCGGCAACGACAACATGACGCGCGATCAGATCCGACGCATGGTGGAGAGCGGCGCCGAGTTCGCCGAGTTCTTCACCGCGACGATCGCCGACCGCCGCGCCCACCCGCAGGACGACCTGATCAGCGACCTCGTCCACGCCCGCGTCGACGGCGACTCGCTCAGCCAGGACGAACTGCTGACGATGCTCACCCAGTTCCTCATCGCGGGCAACGAGACGACGACGACCCACATCACGGCCACCGTGATGCTGCTGCTCGAGCAGCCGCACCTGATGGCCCAGGTGCAGGCGGACCTGTCCCTGCTGCCGAAGCTGATCGAGGAGTCGCTCCGCGTGGAGTCCCCGATCACCGGGCTGTACCGGACCGCGCTCGTCGACACGGAGATCGGCGGGGTCGCCGTCCCGGCCGGCGCGCACCTGCTGCTCTGCTACAGCTCGGGCAACCGGGACCCGGAGCAGTACGCCGACCCCGAGACGATCAAATTCGACCGGAGCGGCGAGGGCGCCCACCTTGCCTTCGGTCAGGGTCCCCACTTCTGCCTCGGCAGCAACCTGTCCAAGGCCGAGAGCCGGATCGCCCTCGAGGCCCTCCTGACCCGGACCAAGAACCTCCGCCTCGACCCCGACGGCCGGACCCCCGAGCGGATCCCGAGCTACATCCTCCGCGGGGTCTCCCGCCTCGACCTCCTCTTCGACCGCGCCTGAGCCCCTGGTTCGCGCCGGCGCCGCCCCGTCGTCAAGAAAGGGTGACACCCCTTACTGCGCAGTAAGGGGTGTCACCCTTTTTTGACAGGGAAGCGGCCGCGAGGTCGGTCGCGGACCTACGGGGCCGGGGTCAGGCGGAGCTCGGTGCGGATGTCGAGGGCGGCGGTCGCGCGGGCGGTGCCGGCGGCGTCGGCGGTGACCTCGACGCCGGTGCCGGCAGTTCCGCTGGTCAAGCGGTAGCGCGCGGTCGGGCGGAGGCGCTCGAAGTGCAACTCGTACTCCCCCGGCGTCCGGGCGGAGAGGACGAGGTCGAGCGCGGCGCCGTCGGAGCGGGCCGCGGCGACGAGGACCTCCGGGAAGCCGGCGCGACCGAGGATCGGCCCGGACAGGATCTTCGGGTCGGTCGGGACGGTGATCGCCGTCCGCCAGGCGTCGACCTCGAGCAGCCGGTCGGTCGCGATCGTGGCGTTCACCAGCGTCGAGCGGCCCGGGAAGTAGGTCTCGGTCTCGTCCCACTCCAGCACGTCGAGCAGGCGGGCCATCGCGAGGTCGGCGACCTCGTAGTCCCCCATCTCGCGCGCGGATCCGTGGTAGCAGGCGAGCGCGAAGGCGTCGGAGAGGGTGTAGTTGCCGAAGTCGACGTTGGCCTTGTCGAGGATGATCCGGCGCTCGCCGTCGATCACCGGCAGGAGCTCGTGGCGCACCAGTGCCCAGTAGCGGTGGGCCAGCTCGGGCAGGACGGCGTTGAGCTCCTTCGCCAGCACGGAGTCCGGCATCGGGAACGGGACGGCGAAGCCCGTGTGCTCGGAGCGCAGCGAGATGCAGGTCCCGTCGGGGCGCATGAACTCCGCCTCGAGCTTGGCGCGGAAGGCGTCGCGCAACTGCGACCAGTGGTCGGTGCCGCGGGCGCGGTCGTAGCCGGCGAGGGTCACGGCGCCGCGGAAGTTGCAGGCCGGGTAGATCCAGTTCGGCTCGCACGGGAACAGGCAGTAGTCGTCGGTGTGCCGGCCGTAGTTCTCCAGCAGCGAGTCGCGGACGTCCAGCGAGCTGTGCGGGTAGATGCGGCGCTTGCCGACGGCGAAGGGCAGGGCGTCCGGGGCGTCCCAGCGGAAGTCGCCGGTGTTGCCCTCGTAGAGCGCCAGGTTCAGGCCGATGTACCCGGTGAGCATGATGTTGTCGCGGACGATCGGGTCGGCGTCCAGCCGCAGGTGGCCCCAGGCCCGCTCGTATCGCCAGTAGCTGCAGACCTCCTTCTGCAGGTACCGCTCGACCAGCCGGATCTGACTCTCACTCAGCTCGCCGTGGTGACTCGGGGCGTAACGGCTCTGCGCAAGCGCGAGCAACCAGCCGAGCTGGTTGATCTGGTAGCGAAGGGCCGAGGTCTGGAACTGGTCGACGCGGTTGAAGCCGGTCCAGTCCTCTTTCGGCTGCATCGCGAGCCTGATGGCATACCGGATGCCCTTGAGCTGCTCGGCGCTCATTTCCGGCGCCTTGGGCGCGGCGATCGCCCGCGCGCGGATCGCGTTCACCTCGTCGAGCTGCGCAGGCAGGACGGTGTTGCGCGCCTCCCGCCGGGCGACGGCCTTGCGTTGCTGGGCCCGGGAGGCGACCACCCCGCCGAGCAGCCCCGCGACGGTGACGGCGGCGACGATCGGCAGTCCCGCGTCGGTCGTGTCCCCGACGAGCGCACCCGCGGCCGCGGCGGAGCCGAGCCAGACGATCACCGGCGCGACGACCATGCCCGAGCCGAACCACGCCACCCACGCGATGCCCATCAGGAGCAGACACGGCAGGACGAGGGCGACCATCCAACCCTCGGCCGCGAGGAAGCCCGCTCCGGGGAAGAACATGCCGAGCCCGGCGGCCTGCCAGCCGGCGCCCGCGTCGAGCAGGCTCGGCAGGGCGCCGAGGACGCAGAGCACGACCCAGACGGCGACGCTGCGCCGGCGTCGCGCCCTCCCGACCGGGCCTCCCCCGGTCCGCGGACTGATCAGGAGGTCTGCTTCGGCGTTCGGGTGGGCCAGGGTCGTCACGCCACCGGTTCCTCTCGGGCGAGCGGGCACTAACTGGTACCGTGCGGTACCAGAATCTTCCGTCGTCGCCGGGGATGTCAACCTTTCGCCATGACCACGTCGCCCGAGAAGACCTACGGCGGCCTCGGAGCCGGCGAGCGTCAGGCCGCGCGCCGGACCGCGTTGCGCGAGGCCGCCCTCGGCCTGATCGCGACCGGCGGCACGACCGCGGCGACCGTCAACTCGGTCTGCGCCGCGGCCGGCCTGAACAAGCGCTACTTCTACGAGAGCTGGGCGACCCGCGACGCCCTCCTCGTCGACCTGCTGACCTCGTTCTTCGACGACTTCTACGCCCGGACCACCAGTGAGATCGTCGACGTCCCCACCGAGGTCTCCGAGCGCCTGCGCCACGCGGTCCGCTCCCTGCTCGCGACCCTCGAGGCCGAGCCGGGCATGGCCCGCCTGTACGCCGAGGCCGAGTCCGAGCCCGCCCTGCTGGAACTGCGGACCGCCGCGTTCGACCGGTTCACCGGCCTGTTCGGTGCCGTCGCCGACCTCGATCCCGCGGTCCCGTCGACCCGGTTCGCGCTCTACGCCCTCGTCAGCGGCGTGACCGAGGCTCTGACCCACTGGCTCCGCGGCGACCCCGCCGACCTCTCCCGGGACGAGGTCGTCGAGACCTCCGTCCGGCTCTGCCTCGCCGCGATCGCCGTCGCCTCCCACTGACCCCACGATCACCAGTGGGGGTGACACCCTTTCTGGCGCCGAAAAGGGTGTCACCCCTTCTGGCGGGGGCGTCAGTTGTCGAGGGGAGAGAGGCGGGCGAGGAGGTCGCGGCGGAGGAGCTTGCCCGTGGGGAGGCGGGGAACCTCGTCGACGACGACGTAGCGCCGCGGGCACTTGAACGTCGAGAGGCGGTCGCGTACGAACGCGTCGAGCTCAGCCGGGAGCGCCGCGGCGTCGGCTCCGGCGGCCGGCTGGACGGCCGCGGCCAGGACCTGGCCCAGCTCCGGGTCGGGGACGCCGACGCAGGCGACGTCGGCGACGCCGGGGTGGAGGACCAGCACGTCCTCGGCCTCGCGCGGGTAGATGTTCACGCCCCCGCTGATGACCAGGTCCGCGCGGCGGTCGGCGAGGTAGAGGTAGCCCTCGGCGTCGAGGTACCCCAGGTCACCGAAGGTTGCCCAGCCGCGGTCGTTCCACGACTGCGCGGTCCGGTCGGGGTCGTTGTGGTAGTCGAAGGTGTTCGGGGTGTCGAACCAGATCTGGCCGATCTGACCAGTCGTCAGCTCGTTGCCGTCGTCGTCGAGGATGTGCGGGACGCCGAGCGCCGGGCGGCCGACCGAGCCGCGGTGGGCCAGCCACTCCTCGCTGGAGATCATGCAGAAACCGACGCCCTCGCTGCCGGAGTAGAACTCGGTCACGATGGGGCCGAGCCAGTCGATCATCGCCTCCTTGACGTCGACCGGGCACGGCGCGGCGGCGTGGATGACGACCCGCAGGCTGGACAGGTCGTAGCGCGCCCGGACCTCGGGCGGCAGCTTCAGCATCCGCACGAAGTGCGTCGGGACGAACTGCGCGTGGGTGATCCGGTACCGCTCGATCGCGGCGAGACACTCCTCCGCGTCGAAGCGCTCGAGGACGACGACGGTGCCGCCCACGCGGTGCGCCGCGATCGACCACCCCAGCGGAGCCGCGTGGTACAGCGGCGCGGGGACGAGGTAGCGCAGGTTCTCGTCGTACCCGAAGTGGTGGCGGACGATGTGGTCGAAGGGCTTCAGCGTCCCGAGCGGGTCGCCGACGGCGTCGGGCACGATCCCCTTCGGCCGACCGGTGGTGCCGGACGAGTAGAACATCCAGACACCCTCGGCCGCGTCGTCCGGCAGCGTCGGCGACTCGGCCGCGCAGAGCGCCTCGTAACTCAGCGCCGCGTTACTCAGCCCCCCGGCCGGCGGCTCCCCGTCGACGACGACCAGGAACTCGACTGCACAAGAGATGTCATCTGCACAAGAGATGTCATCTGCAGTGCAGGCGGGGAGGAGGTCGGCGTGGGCGACGAGGACGCGGGCCCCGCAGTCGCGGACGATGTACTCGGTCTCCGCCGCCTTCAGGTGGTGGTTGACCGGGACGTAGTACAGCCCGCTGCGCTGGGCCGCCCACGCGATTTCGAGGTAGCGCAGGCAGTTCGGCAGCAGGATCGCGATCCGGTCCCCCGGCTGCAGCCCGAGCCGCCGCAGCGCACGGGCGAACCGGTTCGCGGCGGCGTCGAGCTCGGCGTAGGTCTGCACGAGCCCGGCCGGGTGCAGCACCACGGCCGGGTGGTCCGGCCGTGATGCCGCGAAGGTCCCCGGGTGCACGGTGAGGGTGCGTTACTTCAGACCGAAGCGCTGCGCCCCGTCGATGCGGATCGTCTCGCCGTTGACGTAGTCGTTGCGGGCGAGGAACGCGACGAGGTCGGCGTACTCGGCCGCACGGCCCATCCGCTTCGGGAACGGAACGGTCCTGCCCCAGAGCTCCTCGGCCTGGTCCTGCTCCATCTTGAACGCAGGGGTGAAGAACGTCCCGGGCGCGATGGTGACGACGCGGATCCCGACGGCGGAGAGGTCGCGCGCCGCGACGAGCGTGAGCCCGTGGACGCCGGCCTTCGCCGCGCTGTAGTCGCTCTGCCCGACCTGGCCCTCGAACGCCGCGATGCTCGCGGTGTTGACGACCAGCCCGCGGACGCCGGACTCCAGCGGCTCGAGCGCCGCCATCCGGGCCGCCGCGAGCCGGAGCACCTGGAAGGTCCCGGACAGGTACAGCGACACCGTCCGGTCGAACAGCTCCTGCGGCATCGGCGAGCCGTCGCGGTTCAGCACGCGCATCCCCGCGACCGGCCCACCGTGGCTGTTCACCGCGACGCGGAGCTCACCGAGCTCGGCCGCCGCGTCGAGGGCCGCGTTGACCGACGCCTCGTCGGTGACGTCCGTGCGGACGTACACCGCCGCGCCGCCGAGGTCGGCCGCCAGCTTGGCGCCCTTGTCGTCGGCGAGGTCGGCGATGACGACCTTGGCGCCCTCGGCCACCAACCGGCGGACCGTGGCCTCACCGAGGCCACCGGCGCCGCCGGTCACGAGAGCGGACTTGCCCGAGATCTCCACCTTGGGGAACTCCTTGCTGTCGATGGATCCTGACGGGCAATCAGCCCAGCAGCTCGAAGATGGTCGCGTTGGCCTGGCCGCCGCCCTCGCACATGGTCTGGAGGCCGTAGCGGATGCCCTCGCGGCGCATGTGGTGCAGCAGCGTGGTGGCGATGCGGGCGCCGGAGCCACCGAGCGGGTGACCGATCGCGATCGCGCCGCCGTTCGGGTTCAGGCGCTCGTCGTCGGCGCCGAGGTCCTTGGCCCACGCCATCGGGACCGGGGCGAACGCCTCGTTCACCTCGTACGCGCCGATGTCGCCGATCGACAGCCCGCTGCGCTTGAGCGCCTTCTCCGTCGCGGGGATCGGGGCGGTCAGCATGATCATCGGGTCGGCGCCCGCGAGCACGCCGGTGTGGTACCGCGCGATCGGCGTCAGACCGAGCGCCTTCGCCTTCTCGCTGCTCATCACCAGCAGGGCGGCAGCGCCGTCGGAGATCTGCGAGGAGTTGCCGGCGTGGATGACGCCGTCCGGCTTGAAGGCCGGCTGCAGGCCCGCAAGCTTCTCGACCGTCCCGCCGCGGCGGATGCCCTGGTCGACACTGAAGTCGCCCTCGTCCGTCGGCACCGCGACGATCTCGGCCTCGAAGGCCCCGCGATCCTGGGCGGCCGCGGCGCGCTCGTGGCTGCGGAGGCTGAACTCGTCGAGCTGAGTGCGCGACAGACCCCAGCGCTCGGCGATCATCTCGGCACCGATGCCCTGGTTCGGGAGCTCGCCGTAACGGTCCATCCAGCCCTTGGCGGTGTAGGGGTTCGACTCGGCCGAGATCGTCGCGCCCATCGGCACGCGCGTCATCGACTCGACGCCGCCGGCGACGATGACGTCGGCCGCGCCCGACATCACGGCCTGCGCGGCGAAGTGGATCGCCTGCTGCGAGGAGCCGCACTGGCGGTCGACGGTGACGCCGGTGACGTCCTCCGGCCAGCCCGCCGCCAGGACCGCCATGCGCGCGGTGTCGTAGGTCTGCTCGCCGAACTGACCGACGACGCCCCAGATGACGTCCTCGACCAGGGCCGGGTCGACGCCGGTGCGGCGGACCAGCTCGTTCAGCACGAGCGCCGAGAGGTCGACGGGGTGGACGCCGGCGAGGCCTCCGTTCCGCTTGCCGACCGGGGTGCGGACGGCCTCGACGATGACTGCGTCAACCATGGGAATCCTCACTGCTCAGGGGAAGAAGGGGTGAGCACAAAATCCTGTATCGATTTTAGCTCACGTCAGGGCGACGATAGGCGGGCCTGTTTGCGGGCGCGGTAGTCCTCCCCCGCGAACAGCGCGACCTGCCCGGCGAGCTCGGCGCGCATCGCGGCGCGCACGGCCCCGTCCCAGATGCCGTCGACGGTGCTCTTGATCAGCGCGAGGGCGTCGGCCGGCTTGTCGGCGAGCTCGGCCGCCAGCGTCGCCGCGACCTCGTCGAGCCGCTCGGGCTCGACGACCTCGTCGACCAGTCCCCACGCAAGCGCCTGCTCGGCGCCGACCGCGCGGCCGGTCATCAGCATCCACTTCGCGCGCGAGGGGCCGGCGAGCATCGTCGTCAGCGGCGTCCCTCCGGTGTCGACCATCAGGCCGAACCGGATCTCCGGGAAGGCGAGCTGGACGTCGGTGGCCGCGACCCGCAAGTCGGCGGCGAGCGCCATCTCCAGGCCCCCGCCGAAGGTCGCGCCGCGCAGCGCTGCGACGACCGGCTTCGGCGAACTCAACTGCCGCTCGCGGAACTCCTGGTGCCGCCGGATGAAGGCGAGGTCGCTCTCCCCCGCCGGCCGTTCGCCCAGCTGCGCGGTGTCCCGGCCGGAGCAGAACGAGCGCCCTTCGCCGCGGAGCAGGATCACGCGGACGTCCGGGTCGGCCAGCGCCGCGTCCCAGGCCTCGACGAGCTGTTCGTGGAGCGCGTCGTCGATCGCGTTGTGCCGGTGCGGCCGGTTCAGCGACAGCGTCGCCACACCGGCGGCGACCTGCACCCGAACCGGTGCCGTCTCGTCCGTCATGGCGACAACTCTACAAATTATCTTCACTCTTTTCTTCCCGAAGTGACCTGCAGCACGTATCGTCCTGCTGAGCAGACGCACCGTTTCCGCACGCCCGGGAGATGCATGTCCGGCCCCCGATTCCGCGCCTTCCCCGCCGCGCTCGCGCCGGCGCTGGCGTCGGTGCTGGCACTGGCGCTGCTGGCCGGGTGCGGGACGCGCCTGACGCAGGACGAGCTCGTCGCGATGAACGGCGGGGCGGTCACGACGGTCCCGGGCGCCGACCCGGCCGGCACGGCCGCCGACGTCCCCGGCGCCGTCCAGGCCGACCCCGGCGCGCCGGCGCCCGACCCGAACGCCGCGGCCCCGGGCGCCCAGCCCGTCGCGACCCCGGTCGCCGGCGGCACGGCCGCCAAGCCCGGGACGACGACCGCGACGACGGCCCCGGGGGCGAGCACCTCGGGCGGCGGGAAGAGCAGCCGCCCCGCGACCGCCGCGCTGAAGACGGACAACAAGCCGCTCACCATCTGCTCGATCTCGGAGATGGGTGGTCCGGCCGGTGCCGCGCTGGCCCAGGGCGTCAACGGTATGCAGGCCTGGGTCGGTGACGTGAACTCCCGCGGCGGCGTGGCGGGGCATCAGATCCGCCTCGTGGTGAAGGACTCGGGGTCGGACCCCAACGTGGCCCTGTCGCACGCGCGGGCGTGTGTGGAGAACGAAGGTGCGGTCGCGATCGTCGGCTCGATGGCGCCGTTCACCAGCCGCGGCATGATGGGTTACCTGCAGAGCAAGGGTGTTCCCGCCATCGGCGGTGACTGCGGCTCCAGCGCCTGGAACGACTCGCCGGTGATGTTCAACCAGTGCCCGGCGGTCGCGACCAACTACTGGTCGCTGGCGGCCGAGGCCGCACGGTCCGGCGCGCAGAACAAGAAGTTCGGCTTCCTCTACTGCCAGGAGGCGCAGACCTGCGCCGAGGGCAAGCGATTCATGATCGACGAGAAGTTCGTCGCTCAGAACGGGCTGGAGCTCGCCTACAGCAAGCAGTTCAGCCTCACCCAGCTCGACTTCACGAGCGAGTGCTCCGCGATGAAGTCGGCGGGAGTCACGGCCGTGACGATCGTGGCCGACCCGTCCGCGCTCCAGCGCATGGGGCAGTCCTGCTCCCGACAGGGCTTCAACCCGATCTACGTCCTGTCGTACGCGAGCGTGTACCCGGACACCCCCACCAAGGCCGGACTCGCGAACATCCGGTTGGCCCTGCCGGTCGTTCCCTTCTGCTGCGTCACCGGCGCCGACGCCGAGAACGAGACCTTTCAGCGTTACCTGACCAGCTTTCAGCGCTACGGCGGCGGCAAGGAGCCCGGGCCGGCGGCCATCATCGGCTTCACCGCCGGCCTGTTGTTCGAGCGCTTCGTTCTCGGCGTTGCCGAGACGACCCCGACCGTCTCGTCGGCGGCCCTGCTCAAGGCCGCCGGTGGGCTGAAGAAGGAGACGCTCGGCGGCATGGTCGCCCCGATCACGCTGACGCCCGGCCAGAAGACACCGGACACGAAGTGTTGGTCCGTGATGGAGGCGAGAAACGGTGGCGCCTTCACCACCCCGTACGGATTGACGATGTCATGCCGGAAGTGACGGACCCCCGGACCGGGAGGCGACGCGCGGTGCGTGCCGCGCTCGCGCTCGTCCTGCTCGCGACCGCCGCGGCCGGGACCCTCGCGACGACGACCGGCAGCGCGACCGCCGCCGGGAGCTACCAGGCGAGCGCCGCGGCCCACGGCCTCCGGTTCACGATCTCGTCCGAGGCGTTCCCGGTCGAGCGGAGTCCGATCGACGTGACCGCGCCGATGGCGCAGGCCTCATCGTCGTCCGTGGAACAGCAGGCGTTCGCCAGCTACCCGTACCCGGGGAGCCTGGCTGCTGCGGCACCCGGGCTGATCGGCGGTCTCGCCGCCGACCAGGGCTACCCGCTGCCGTTCGCGGTGCCCGGTTACCCGATGGTCGCCAACACCCGGTGCACGGACGACCACCGCACCACGAAGGTGCCCGACACCGAGGGCGCCGGCCTGCCCGGCTCGCTCCCCTACACGATGACCTCGGCCTGCGGCCCGAGCAGCGCGGAGGCCAAGGCCGCCTCGGGCAGCTCCAGCGTTCAGGGCGGGGTCGGGCTGACGGTGGCTCACGTCGCTGCGATCGCCCGCGCCGAGCAGGCTGCCGACGGCCTGACCTCGGCGGTCGGGACGTCGGAGGCGACCGGCATCAACATCGCCGGCGGGCTGCTGCAGCTCTCCGGGCTGACCGCGACCGCGGCCGCGACGGTGAACGCGAGCGGGACGTTCAACCCGAACAGCACCTTCGGCATCGGGACCATCTCGGTCGCGGGGACGCCGGTCAGCTTCGGGCCGAAAGGCTTCACCAGCCCCGCGAACAGCACCCCGGTGGACGTCAGCGCCATCAACTCGATCCTGAAGAACGCGGGCATCGAGCTGACCTGGATCACCGAGACGCGGACGAGGACGAGCATCACCTCGGCCGGGCTCCAGATCACGATGACCCAGCAGGACCCGCAGAGCGGGCTGCCGATCATCACCCGCTGGGTCTTCGGACAGGTCACCGCCAGCGCGGACGCGCAGAGCTTCGACACCGCCGCCGGCCCGGCGACGTCCCCGGTCGACGCGACCGGGACACCGGGCGCCGCGCTCGCGGCCCCCGTGCCCGGCGTCGACGCGGCGGGCGCGCCCGGGCTGGTGCCGAGCACCGGCGTCCTGCCCGGCACCGCGCCCACCGTCAACCTCACCTCGCCGGCGACGCAGGTGATCCGCACCGGGTGGTTCTCCTCCGGGTCGATCCTGTCGTTCTACGCCGTCCTCGCCCTGGCCGGGCTGGCGTTGCTCGCCACGAGCGGTCTGGCCGCCCCGTTGCGAAAGGTCGTCCCGTGGACCCGGTGACGTTCGTCCGATCCCAGCCCGACCGCGCGGCCGCCGTCCTGGCCGCGGTGGTCGGTGTGGTCCTGCTCGTCGTCGGGTGGTTCGGCGTCAGCGACCAGGGCATCGTCGCGGGCCAGATCCCCTACCTGATCTCCTGCGGGCTCGGTGGCGTCTTCGCCCTCGCAACCGCGACCACGTTGTGGGTCTCGGCCGACCTCCGCGACGAGTGGCGGAAGATGGACGCCGTCGAGGCCGCCGTCCTCGAGCAGAACGAGATCCTCCGGAAGCTGGCTCCCGGGTCCCTGCCCACGACCGCGGCGCCGGCGGACCGGAACTCCCACGACATCCCGGCCCCGGCGCGCGAGCACGCCTGAGCCGTGGCGGCCCCCGTGACCTCCCCTGCCGCGGCCCCCGCCGTGCCCTGGCTCCCCCGCGAGACGCGGTGGGTCGGGGGCTTCGGGCTGGTCGCGATCGTGCTGCTCGTCGTGTGCTGGTGGCAGGCCGCCGGCGAGGGCGACCCGAGCGACCAGCTGCCGTGGCTGAACCTCGGCACGGCGGCGGTCCTCGTCTACTGGGTCCTCGCGGGACGCACCCTGGCCCGCGCGCGGCGGCGGGTCGCCGAGCGGCGGTCGGCACAGCTGGCGGCGCTGGGATCGCGCCCGTGGCTACGTTCTGACGCCCCGTCCACACCCGCCGGCGACGGTCTCGTCGTCGCGGCCGGCATGACCCGGGCCCATCGACCGGAGTGCCCGCTGGTCTCCGGGAAGCCGACGTCCCCCGCCCCGGCCGGGGCGCCGACGTGCGGGATCTGCGGCTGATGGACGCCTATCTCGCCGTCCTCGTCGTCGGGCTCGCGGCGGGCGCGATCTACGCGCTGACCGCGACCGGCCTGACGCTCACCTACGTCACCAGCGGGGTCTTCAACCTCGCCCACGGGTCGACGGGCGCACTCGGCGCGTACGCCTACTACGAGTTCCGCGCGAAGCAGGGGCTGCCCGCGTGGCTGTCGCTGTTGCTCGTGCTCGGGGTGGTGGCGCCGCTGTTCGGCCTGCTGCTCGAACTGCTCGCGCGCCGGCTGGCCGAGACGACCGTCGCGTACAAGGTCGTGGCGGTGATCGGGCTGCAGATCGGCATCGTCGGGCTGTTGATCGCGCACTACGGCGCGACCCCGCTCGTGTTCCCCGGCTTCCTGCCGACCGACGGGTTCCCGCTCGCCGGCATCGTCGTCGGCTACGACCAGCTCGCGACGTTCCTCATCGCGCTCGGCGCGGTCGGCGCGCTGGTGGTGTTCTTCCGGTTCTCCGCCCTCGGCACGCAGATGCGCGCGGTCGTCGACAACCCGGCCCTGCTCGCGCTCGCCGGCACCAGCACCTCCCGCGTGCGCCGGACCGCGTGGGTGACGGGGTCGGTGTTCGCCGCGCTGTCGGGCATCCTCATCGCGCCGACCTCCGGGCTCGACGCGCTGTTCCTCTCCCTGCTCGTGCTGCAGGCGTTCGGCGCCGCGGCCGTCGGGCTGTTCCGCAGTCTCCCCCTCACGCTGGTCGGTGGCCTCGGGATCGGCGTCGCGCAGGCCCTGGTCGGCAAGGAGGTCGCGCAGTACCAGTCGCTGTCCGGCCTGCCGACCGCGGTCCCGTTCCTCGTCCTGGTGGTCGTGCTCGTGACGGTGAAGTCGTCGCGGCTCGGGGCCGCCGGCGCCGACCGCCGCCTCGCGCCGCCCCTGCAGATCGTCCCCCGCCCCGCGAAGGCGCCGCTGCTGGTGCTCGCCCTCGTCGGCGCGGTGCTCGTCCCCGACCTCGTCGGTGCGCGACTGCCGCTCTACGCGACCGGCGCCGCGTTCGTCGTCCTGTTCGCCTCGCTCAACCTCCTGGTGCGGACGTCGGGTCAGATCTCGCTGTGCCACGCGGCATTCGCGGCACTCGGCGGCACGACCTTCCACCACCTCCAGGACGCCGGGGTGCCGTGGCTGCTCGCGCTGCTCGGGGTCGGGATCGTCGCGGTCCCGGCCGGCGCGCTGGTGGCGCTGCCTGCGATCCGGCTCACCGGCATCTACCTGGCGCTGGCGACGCTGGGCTTCGGCGTACTGATCCAGCAGCTGCTCTTCACGACCGACTTCATGTTCGGGGCGCTGAACAACCAGCCCGTGGCGCGGCCCAGCGGATTCACCTCCGACCGCTCCTTCTACTACGTCCTGCTGGTGGCGGCGGTGGTCGCGCTCGCGCTGGTCGCGGCGATCAACGCCGGGCGACTCGGCCGCCTGCTGCAGGCGATGGCGGACAGCCCGCTGGCGCTGGCGACGGCCGGGACGAGCGTCAACGTCACCAAGGTGCTGGTGTTCTGCATCTCCGCGTGGATGGCCGCGATCGCCGGCGCGCTGCTCGGCGCGCAGGGGTTGTCGACGTCCAGCCAGGCGTTCTTCCCGATCACCTCGCTGCTCTGGCTCTCCGTGCTCGCGATCAGCGGGCGCGGGGCGGTGACCGCGCCGATCATCGCCGCGGCGCTGCTCACGCTGCCGTACGGCTACATCAGCGACCCCGACGTCACCGAGCTGTTCCTCCCCGGCTTCGGGCTCGCCGCGATCGCGGCCGTTCTTCTGACGGGGCGTCCGACCGGCCGCGTCGCCGGCGGGGCACTCGCGAGCACCCGTGAGGAGCTCCGGGCCAAGGGCGGGCCGGTGCGGGCCCGCGTGGCCGTCGCTGCGGGCCGGGAGGTATGACGTGCTCGAGCTGACCGACGTCCGCGCCGGGTACGGCGGCGTCACCGTGCTGCGCGACCTGTCGCTGTGGGTGCCGCGCGGCAGCGTCGTCGCGCTGCTCGGGCCGAACGGGGCCGGGAAGACCACGACGTTGCGCGTGGCGAGCGGGCTGCTGCGGCCGAGCGGTGGGCGCATCACCGTCGACGGGCGGCCGTTCCCCCGCGGCGCCGACGCGGTCTCGCGGGCCGGGATCTGTCATGTCCCCGAGGGGCGCGGGGTGTTCCCGTCGCTGACGGTGCGGGAGAACCTGCTGGTCCAGGCGCGGGGCAGGAACGTCGGCGACGCGATCGAGAAGGCGACCGCCGCGTTCCCACGGCTCGGGCAGCGGCTTTCCCAGCTCGCCGGGACGATGAGCGGCGGGGAGCAGCAGATGCTCGCGCTCGCGAAGTCCTACGTGTCGTCCCCCGCCTACGTCCTGCTCGACGAGGTGTCGATGGGGCTCGCGCCCAAGGTCGTCGACGAGATCTTCGAGTTCCTGCGCCGGCTCGCCTCCGAGGGCGTCGCGCTGCTGCTCGTCGAGCAGTACGTGACGCGGGCACTGGAGATCGCGGACTACGTCTTCCTGCTGAACCACGGGCGCGTCGCCTTCCGCGGCGAGCCCGGCGAACTGGACAGCTCGGCGATCTTCGCCGAGTACATGGGGGTGGGTGCGTGAGGGTCCTCGTCACCGGGGCGTCCGGGGTGTTCGGCCGGGACGTCGTCCGGCGCCTCGCGCTGCACGGACACGAGGTCGTCGGTCTGTCGCGGTCGCGGCCCGAGCGGCTTCCGGCGGGCATGGCCGACTACCGCGCCGCGGACATCCGCGACGCCGACGGGGTCCGGCGCGCCGTCGAGGGCATGGACGCGGTCGTCCACCTCGCGTGGAACCTCGTGCCGAACAAGGACGTCTCGATCACCCGCAGCATCGACCTCGGCGGGACGCGCAACGTCGTCGACGCCATGAACGCGCACGGCGTCAAGCGACTGGTGTTCGCCTCCAGCGTCATGTCCTACGGGTGCCACCCGGACAACCCGGCGCGGCTGAGCGAGACCTCGCCGCAGCGGCCGGACCCGGAGAGCCCGTACTCGCTCCACAAGGTCGACGCCGAGCGGATGATCGTCGACGCCGGACTGGACGCGCTGATGGTGCGGGCCGGCACCGTGATCGGGCGTCAGGCGGACAACATCATCGCGACCAACTTCGCGACGCCGGTGCTGCCGGGCGTGAAGGGTTACACGAACACGATGCAGTTCGTGCACCCCGAGGACGTCGGGCGGTTCTTCGCCCAGGCGGTCGGCGAGCGCTGGGCGGGGCCGGTGAACCTCGCCGCCCCCGACACCCTGACGATGCGTGAGATCGCGTCGATCCTCGGCCGCCGGTACGTCGAGCTCTCGCGTTCGTCGCTGGAGAAGCTGGTCGCCGGCCTGTGGCACGCCGGGGTCGGCGAGCTCGACCCGGGCAGCTTCCGCGGCCTGCTGTGGTTCCCGATCGTCGACACCGCGCGGCTGGAGGAACTGGGCTTCCGGTGCGGGTGGACCTCACGCGAGTGCGTCGAGGACTTCGCGCGGGCGGCGGCCGGGCGGACGCACCTGCTCGGCCGGGCGCTGCCCGCCCGCTCCCCCTTCGGCTACCGCGGTCACGTCCGGCCGCCGGCGCCGGCGACCGACGTCATGCGCCCGGCCGGGCCCGACGGGCTCAACGGCGAGTTCGACTCCCTCGTCGACCCGGCGCTGCCGGACTACTCCTCGGCGAACACGTCCGAGGCGATGCCGGGGCCGATGACGCCCCTGGCGCTCGAGCTCTCCCTGAACTGCATGCGCACCGCGGGTGCCGTGATGGGCGACCTGGTCAAGCTGCCCTCCGAGATCGCCGAACTGGTCGCGGACCGCTCGACCGCGTCCTTCGGCCACGGCGTGTTCGCGAACATGTCGGTGATCGTGGCGCTGTCCAACGCGATGCCCGGCGCGAGCGAGGACGCCGGCTGGGAGTCGCTGTTCGGCGACCACAAGGTCACCGCCCCCCACTTCACCCTGACGGTGCGGGACAAGGTACGCATCGGCGCTGCGGCGGTGCGCGCGATCACCGCGGTGCGGCGCGAGTCGGAGCGTGTGGACCGCGAGGTGCGCGGCGTGGTGCTCGACGCCGGCGCGCTGCGCGAACTGACCGACGAGCAGCTGATCGCCCGGCTCGGGCTGCTGCACGACGTCACGATCGACGCGTCAACGGTGTCCTCGAACGCGGCCGCGTTCGTGGCGGCGGTCGCCAGTGCGCTCGAGCAGCGCGGCCTGGGCGTGCTCATCACCGGACGGGCGGACGACACCGATCTCGCGAGCGCCGCGGCGCTCCGGGCCGCGGGCCGGCTCGCCGACGAGGTCCGCGCCGACGGCGCTCTCGCCGCGGCCGCGACCGCCGCGCTGTCCGACGGCCCGGCCGCCCCGGCCGTGCTGGCCCGGACGCACCCGGCGTTCGCCGACCGGGTCCGCGCCGCGCTGGCCGAGCACGGGCACCGGGGCCCGCGGGAGCTGGAGCTCGCGAGTGAGGTCTTCGCCGTCGCCCCGCACCGGTTCCTGGAGGTGATCGCGAAGCTGGCGCAGCACCCACCCCGCGCCCTGACGCCGCCGCCCGCGGTCCCGGCTCACCTGCGGCCGCTCGCCGCCTGGTGCCACCGGCTGCAGCACTACCGCGAGCTCGGACGTGACGCCTGGGTCCGGGGCACCCACGGCTACCGGCTCGCGGCGTTGGAACGGGGCCGGCGGCTGATGACCTCCGGCGTCCTCGACCGTCCCGACGACGCGTTCTACCTGACGCTGGATCAGTTGCTCGCCCCGCCGGCGGACGCGCGCACGGTGGTTGCGCGACGGCGGGCCGAGCGCGAGCGGCTGAAGAGCATCCGCGTCCCGACGTTCTTCTCGAGGACGTGGAAGCCGGAGGCCGCCGACGAGTCCCTGCACGCCGGCAACGCGGCGACCGGGATCGGCGTCTCCCCCGGGGTCGTGCGCGGGACGGTCCGGGTGCTCGACGCCGACGCCCTCGAGGATCTGGAGCCCGACGAGATCCTCGTCGCGGCGTACACCGACGCGGGGTGGACGCCGTACTTCGGTCTCGCGGCCGCCGTCATCACCGACACCGGTGGGCAGATGTCGCACGCGGCGGTCGTCGCGCGGGAGTGCGGGATTCCCTGCGTCGTCTCGGTGCCGGCCGCGAGCCGACGGCTGCGGACCGGCCAGACCGTCGAGGTGGACGGCAGCACCGGCCGGGTTACCGTGCTGAGCGACGCACTTGAGATCGGCGCCCGACCCGACGAGGAGAACTGATGCCCGCTGTGGAGGGCGAGAACGAGGACCGCACCGCGCTGCGCGAGGCCGTGCGCGACGTGCTGGCCGACCACGCGAGCCCCGAGCAGGTGCGGGCGGCGCTGGACGCCGGCCCGTCCGAGGCGTTGTGGTCCGCGTTGGTGAAGGTCGGGCTGCCGACGCTGCACGTCGGCGAGGAACTCGGCGGTCAGGGTGGATCGCCCGGTGACCTCGCCGCCGCGCTCGAGGAGTGCGGCGTCGCCCTCGCGCCGTCGCCGTTGCTGTCGGTGGGTGTCGCGGTCTCGTTGCTCGCGGCCACCGGTGCCCCGTCGGTGCCGGCGCTGCTCGCCGACGCGGCCGCGGGATCGGTCGTGACGGTCGCGCTCGCGGAGGGCTCCGCGGGCTGGCTCGCAGCCCCCGGGACGAGCGCGGTCCCGGCCGGCGACGGGTGGGAGCTCACCGGCGTCAAGTGCTACGTGACCGACCCGGTGGGCGCGCGGCTGGTCGTCAGCGCGACGACCCCCGACGGGCCCGGGCTGTTCGTGGTGGAGCCCGGCGTCGCCACCGTCGAGGTCCACGGCGGCCTCGACCTGCTGCGTCCGGTCGGGACGGTGACCCTGTCCTCCGCGCCCGCGACCCTGCTGCTCGAGGGCGTCCCCGCCGCCGAGGCGCTGCTGACCTGGTCGCGGACGGCGGCCGTCCTCCTCGCCGCTGAGCAGGTCGGCCTCGCGCAGGCGTGCCTCGATCTCGCCGTCGAGTACGCGAAGGTCCGCGTCCAGTTCGGCAAGCCGATCGGGTCGTTCCAGGCGATCAAGCACCTGTGCGCGGACATGCTCCTCGCCGTCGAGGGCTCACGCAGCCTGCTGTGGAGCGCCACCGGGATCCTCGACGACGGCCGCGGTGCCGACCCGACCGACGACGAGGCCGAGCTCGTCTGTGCCACCACCGCCGGCCACTGCGCCGACGCCGCCGTCACCGTCGCCCAGGACTGCCTCCAGGTCCACGGCGGCATCGGCTTCACCTGGGAGCACGTCTGCCACCTCTACCTCCGCCGTGCCAAGGCCGACGAGGTCCTCTTCGGCTCCCCGTCCTACTGGCGCGAACGCGCCGTCTCCGTCCTCGAGCGCCAGGTCGCCGCCGCCGCTTCCTGACCCCTCGCCCCTGCCTCGTCGCCCCTGTTCTGCGGGATGACGTCCCGCAGAGTGCCCCTGTCAGCCCATGCAGGGGCTGACACCCCACCCCTACGGGACGTCATCCCGCAGTGGGGAGGCGGGCGGCGGTGAGGTCAGTCGCGGGGGAGGCCGAGGACCTTCTCGGCGAGGGTGTTGCGCTGGATCTGGGAGGTGCCGGCGCCGATGGTGGAGGCCCGGGTCATCAGGTAGCCGTAGGCCCAGGCGCCGCGGTCGGGGGCGTCGGGGCCGGAGCCGAGGAGGGCGTCGGGGCCGAGGATCCGCAGCGCGAGTTCGTGCAGGCGCTGCTCGGACTCGGCGCGGCCGAGCCGGTTCAGGCTCGAGAGCGGGCCCGGGGCGCGGCCGGCGAGGGCGTCGGCGAGGGCGCGGGCGTTGTGCTGACCGGAAATGCGGACGTCGGCCTCGGCGCGGGCGATCTCCTGCCGGATCAGCGGGTCGGTGAGCGCACCGGTCCGGGCGGCGACGCCGACGATCCGCTCGAGCAGCGCGCGGCTCTTCATCTCCCCCGCGGCGAAGGCGGTCGAGCGCTCGAAGCCGAGGCTGGTGCGCGCGACCTGCCACCCCTCCCCCTCGGCGCCGACGCGGTTGGCGACCGGGACGCGGACCTCGTCGAAGAACACCTCGGCGAAGTGCGCGGTCCCGGTGATGTCACGCAGCGCTCTGACCTCAAGGCCCGGCGAGTCCATCGGCAGCAGGAGATACGTGATGCCCGCCCCGTTCGGGCCGGCCGGGCCGGTGCGCACGAGCGCGAACATCCAGTCGGCCTGCTGGGCGCCGGTCGTCCAGACCTTCTGCCCGGTGAGGACGTAGTCGTCGCCGTCGCGGACGGCCTTGGTCGTGAGCGCGGTGAGGTCGCTGCCCGCGCCCGGTTCGCTGAAGCCCTGGCACCACAGCTCTTCCGCGCGCAGCAGCGGACGGAGGAAGCGTTCGCGCTGGGCCTCGGTCCCGACCGCGACGAGTGTCGGCCCGACGATGAAGCCGATCGGCGCCGGGTGCGACGGCGCGCCCGCCTTCGCGAGCTCGTCGTGGTGGACGAGCTGCATCCGGACGGTCAGGCCCATGCCGCCCGCCTCGACCGGCCACGACGGGGCGGCGAGCCCCGCGTCGTACAGCGACGCCTGGAAGCGCCGGGCCCACGCGAGCCGCTCGGCCTTGTCCTTCGGCCGGGGCGGCAGGTGCGAGGCCACCAGGTCGCGCAGGCGCGCGCGCAGCTCGGTCTCCGCCTCCGCGTCGTCTCGCCCCGCCAGGTCAACCATGGCGCTAGGGTACCCGAACAGATAAAATCATCTTCACAGTTGGCGGTCCTCCGCCGCCGCCGCACCCCGACCGGAGCGCCGTGGATCTCACCCTCAACGCCTCCGAGCGCGCCTTCCGCGACGAGGTCGCGACCTGGCTCGCCGAGAACGCGCCCCGCGAGCGCCGCCCACCGGCCGGTCCGGCGATGGTCGAGTTCGACGTCGCCTGGCAGCGCCGGCAGTTCGACGCGGGGTGGGCCGGCATCTCCTGGCCGGCCGAGTACGGCGGCCGAGGGCTCTCGCTCGTGCAGCAGGTGATCTGGTACTCCGAGTACGCCCGCGCGGGGGCGCCGACCGAGACCGGTGTCTGCTTCGTCGGCAACGCGCACGCCGGCCCGACGCTGATCGCCTGCGCCGACGAGGAACTGAAGCGACGTCACCTGCCGAGGATCCTCTCCGGCGAGGAGATCTGGTGCCAGGGCTTCAGCGAGCCCGGCGCGGGCAGCGACCTCGCCGGCCTCTCGACGCGCGCGGTGATCGACGGCGACCACCTCGTCGTCAACGGCCAGAAGATCTGGACGTCCTACGCCCACCACGCCCAGCAGCAGGAACTGCTGGTGCGCACGTCCACCGGCGCACGCCGCCAGGACGGGATCACCTGGGTCGTGTGCCCGATGGACACCCCGGGCATCGAGGTCCGCCCGATCCGCACGATCACCGGGCACGACGACTTCTGCGAGGTCTTCTACGACGACGTCCGCATCCCGCTGACCAACGTCGTCGGTGCCGTCGACGACGGGTGGCGCGTCGCGATGTCGACGCTCTCCTTCGAACGCGGCACGGGCTTCCTGCCCGAGCAGGTGGAACTGGTCGCCCGGGTGGACGAACTCGTCGACCTGGCGCGGACCCGGACCGACCGCACCGGCCGCGCACTGATCGAGGACTCCGGTCTCGCCGAACGCCTCGCCACTGCCCGCGCCGAGGCCCACGCGGTGCTCGCGATGACGCTCGCCGTCATCAGCCGCAACGCCCGTAGCTCGCTGCCCGGACCGGAGGCGTCGATGGTCCGCCTGCTGTTCTCGCAGCTGCAGCAGCGCGTCGCGGCGCTCGCCGTCGACCTGCGCGGGCTCGAGGGCCTGGCCGAGGGCAGCCCCTGGGTCCACGACTACCTCTACCTGTTCGCGACGACGATCGCGGCCGGCACCAAGGACGTCCAGCGCGGCATCGTGGCCGAGCGTGTCCTCGGCCTGCCCCGGGGGCGGTGAGCCGATGCCTCTCGACCTCGTCCCCGACGACGTGCAGCGCGCGATCGTCGACGCCGCCGTCGACCTGCTCGACCCGGCGGCGGGCGCCGCGGCCCTGCGGTCCCGGGGGGACGGCCCAGTCCGCGACGCCGGGGTGTGGGAGAAGG
This sequence comes from Sporichthya brevicatena, assembly GCF_039525035.1. Classification (NCBI taxonomy): domain Bacteria; kingdom Bacillati; phylum Actinomycetota; class Actinomycetes; order Sporichthyales; family Sporichthyaceae; genus Sporichthya; species Sporichthya brevicatena. Next base: position 92,104 of record NZ_BAAAHE010000014.1, on the reverse strand, counting down.
CCGCTGACCAGGGGTGGTTCGGCCTCGCCCTTCCCGAGGACGCGGGCGGCCTCGGTCTCGGCGCCGGAGAGCTCGCCCTTCTCCACCGCGAGCTCGGCCGCACCCTGACCGCGGGGCCCTACCTCGGGACCACGGTCGCCGCGACCCTGTTCCCGTCCCCCGAGCTGATCGGCGGCCGGCCGGTCGGCGTCCTGATTGCTGACGGTCCGTCAGAGGTCGGGCCCCGCGTCACCGGGACCTTCCGCACCGACGACCGCGAGGACGCCGCCGCCTGGCTCGCCCTCTCCCCCACCGGAGCGGCGTTCGTCGAGACGGCGGTGACGGTCGAGCCGACGCCGGACTCGATGGACCCCGGCGCCCGCCCGGCCCGGGTCGTCGTCGACACCGCGGCCCGGTACGCCGAGGGCCCGGAGGCCTGGACGCTCGCGACCGTCCTCGTCGCCGCCCACCTCGCCGGTCTCGCCCAGGGCTCGGTGGCGGCCAGCGTCGCCCACACCGCGGTCCGCGAGCAGTTCGGCCGCCCGATCGGGTCGTTCCAGATGGTCCAGCAACGCTGCGCCGACATGGCCACCCGCGCCGACGCCGCCACCCAACTGACACTGCTCGCGGCCCTGGCGCGCGAGCCGCAGCTCGCCGCGAGCGCGCTGCTGGTCGCGAGCGACGCGGCGGTGACGAACGCCCGCGACGACATCCAGAACCACGGCGGGATGGGCTTCACCTGGGAGGTCGACGCCCACCTGCGCCTGCGGCGGGCCCACGGGCTGCGAGCCCTGTTGGGCGACGCCGCGGACGTGCGCGCCGCCGTGCTCGACGGACCCGCCGCTCGGGCCTGGTGAAACACCCCCGCAGCGCCTACGATTGATCTGGAACCGGCCGGTACCAGATGGAGGTCAGATGGCTCAGCCGATCGCTCTTGTGACGGGCGGCGCCAGCGGGATCGGCCTCGCGGCCACGCGCCGGCTCGTCCAGCGCGGGTACCGGGTCGCGGTGCTCGACGTCGCCAAGCAGAACCTCGACGCGGTCGTCGAGGAGTTCGGCCACGCCGTGATGCCGTACAACACCGATGTCGGCGACCGCGCGGCCCTCGCCGAGACGGTGCGTCAGATCGAGGCGGTCGGGCCGATCGAGCACGTCCTCGGCAGCGCCGGCATCGCGCGCGTCGGTCCCACGCTCGAGGTCTCCCAGGCCGACGTCGAACTCATGGTGCGGGTGAACTTCTTCGGCGTCGTGAACCTCGTCGACACCGTGTTCCCCCTGATGCTCGCGCGCGGCCGGGGAGAGTTCGCCATCCTCGCCTCCGCGACCGGCCTCGTCCCGCCGAAGAAGATGGCCGCCTACGGCGCGACGAAAGCCGCCGTCATCAACTACCTCGTCAGCCTGCACCACGAGCACGGCAACGAGGGCGTGACGATCGGCATCGTCTGCCCCGCCGCGGTCGCGACGCCGATGGCGAATGACTTCTTCGCCGACCCCAGGAAGCGCAAGCGCTCGATGGCCACGACGCCGGAGAAGATCGTCGCCGCGATCGAGAAGGGCCTCGCGCACAAGAAGCTGATGATCGTCCCCGGCGCCGTCGCGAAGGGCGGCGCGATCGCCGAGCGGATCAGTCCGGCCATCATGCGCAAGGTCCAGAACACCCGACTCGCCGACCTCGTGGACTGATGGCCTGCTGCCTGCTCGTAGCGATGATGATCGCCCGGCTGCGGCGGGCGCTCGGGCTGGGCGACGGCGCGCGGTCGCGCGGGCCGAGTCTCGGCCTGCTGCTCGGCGTCGCCGTCGTGGAGCTCGGGACGGCCTGGGCGATCGCGCGGGGTCTCACCGCTCCGGGAACGGGTCATCAGCACGGCGGGTCCGGTTCGCACCTCGTGCTGATGACGCAACTTGTCGCGCTCGGGGTCCTGGTGCCGTTGGTGCTCGCATTGCTGCTGCCGGCGAGCGACCCCCAGCCGCGCCCCGGCGCCCGGCGGCAGCTGTTCGCGGCTGCCGTCGCCGCCCCCACGGTCATGTGGCTCTGGCACCTGCCCGACGTGCACGGCGCGGTCGAGGAGGCGACCGGGGAGATCGTGCGCGCGATCAGTGTCCTCGTGACCGGCTACGTGTTCTGGCGGTGCGTCCTCGGGACCGGGCACCGCGTCGCCCCGCCGGCCGCGCGGCAGATCGCGCTCGTCCTCGCCGGCCAGGCGAACGCGCTGCTCGGCCTCGCGCTGCTGCTCACCACGGACCCCATGCACGGCGGCACGGACGGGTTCGGCGGGCTCTCCGTCGTCGCCGACCAGCGCCTCGCCGGCCTGCTGATGCTCGTCGTCGACCTCGGCGTGATGATCCCGCTGCTGGCCCGCCTCGACGCCGCGCGCCGCGCGAATCCCGCTCCCCCGGTCCAGCTCCGGATGCCGCCCGCGGTCCAGCCCTGAGGCGCTACGCCCAGGGCCGCCAGCCGAGCAGCTCGCAGGCGTTGAGCTCGACGATCCGGTGGGCCTCGTCGTCGGGGACGTCGATCAGCGCCTCGGCCAGGTGCTTGCGCGAGTGCGGCCACAGGCTGTCCGAGTGCGGGTAGTCGCTCTCGTAGAGCAGACGGTCGACGCCGATGCGGTGGCGCAGGTCGATACCGGCCTGGTCGGTGATGAAGCAGCCCCACATGTTCCGGGCGAACAGCGTCGAGGGACGCGTCTCCACGTCGACGCCGGAGTACCAGCGGTGTCGCTCCCACACCTGGTCGATGCGCTCCAGCATGTACGGGATCCACCCCGTCCCGCCCTCCGCGAGGGCGACCTTGAGCCGGGGGAACTTGTGGAACGTCGGGGACAGGAGCAGGTCCGCCGTCGCCGACATGCTGTTCAGGCCCATCTGCGACACGACGACCGGTGACGGGGCGTCAGGGCTGACGTAGGGCGTCCGCTGCGAGGTGCCGAAGTGCATCATCAGCGGCATCCCGGCCTCCTCCGCGCGGGCGAAGACCGGGTCCCAGTGGTCGGTGTGGAACGACGGCAGCCCGAGCGGCGAGCAGTTCTCCGGGAACGAGATGCAGCGTGCGCCGAGGTCGATCGCGCGCAGCAGTTCGGTCACGCACGCGTCGAGATCCCACAGCGGCAGTACACAGACGGGGACGTACCGGTCGGGCGCTGCGCCGCACCACTCCTGGAGCATCCAGTCGTTCCAGGCGCGGATGCAGTCGAGCGCGAGGTCGCGGTCGTCACCCTCGAGGAAACGGGTGCCGGCGAACCGCGGGAAGCTCGGGAAGCACAGCTGGGCCCACACCCCGTCGGCGTCCATGTCCGCGAGCCGCGCGGTCGGGTCGTAGCAGCCGGGGCGCATGTCGTCGAACCGGGCGGGCTCGACGTCCCACGTCCGCGGATCCTTGCCCGCCACCGCGTTCAGCCCGATCGAGGGGTAGGTCTTCCCGGCGTAGACCCAGGTCTGCACCCGGCCGTGCGCCGTGGCGTTCAGCTGCAGCCGGACGGTGTCGACCTCCACCTCCTCCACGTGCGGGATCGCGTCCCCGTACTTCGCGGGGACGCGGGAGGTCCAGACATCCGCGGTCTCGATCGCGTGGTCGTCGACGGAGACCAGCTTCATGTGATCCTGCAGCGGCATGCGACCGCTCCTCACTGAGCCGTTTCGGCCGTCCCACCGTACCGCGAACACCGCAAATCATCTACGGTCTTTCGCCTCATCCACCCAGTGGGGGTGACACCCTTTCTGGCGCCAGAAAGGGTGTCACCCCTACGGGGACGGGTGGGGCGTCAGACGTCGAGCGGGACGCCGAACCAGGCGGAGAGCTGACGGAGCGTCGCATCCACGTCCTCGTGGAGGATCGTGCGGATCCCGAGCGCCGCGGCGCCGGCGGTGTTCACCTCGAAGTCGTCGACGAAGACGCACTGCGCGGGCTCGACGCCGAGCTGCTTGGCGGCGAGCTCGAAGATCTCCGGGTCGGGCTTGCGCATCCCGACCTCGCCGGAGACGACCACGACGTCGAAGCGGGCGAGCACCTCGGGCGGGTACTCGTTGCCCCAGCTGTTGCTGACCAGCGCGACGGGAACCCCCGCGGCGCGGAGCTGCGCGACGGCCGCGTTCATGCGCGGCTCGGGCTGGATCAGCTCGCCCATCCGGTCGAGGAAGCGCTCACCGTCGACACCGCCGAGCGCCGCGGTCAGCTGGACGTGGAAGTGCTTCAGGAACTCCTCGCGGACGAGTTCGCCGCGCTCGATCCGTTCGACCGGGTCGTCGACGTCGCGCAGCGCGCGCAGCGCCGCCCGGAAGTGCGGGTAGTCGACGCCGAGCTCGGCGCAGACCTGCTGGGCGGCGCCATACATCGACGTCGTCAGGACACCGGCGTAGTCGCACATCAGCGCGACCGGCGCCGACGGGGTCATGCCGACTCGGCCCAGGGCCGCCAGCCGAGGAGCTCGCAGGCGTTGAGCTCGACGATGCGGTGCGCCTCGTCGTCGGGGACGTCGATCAGCGCCTCGGCCAGGTGCTTGCGCGAGTGCGGCCACAGGCTGTCCGAGTGCGGGTAGTCGCTCTCGTAGGTGATGCGGTCGACGCCGATGCGGTGGCGGAAGTCGATGCCCGCCTGGTCGGAGATGAAGCAGCCCCAGACGTTGCGGGCGAACAGCGTCGAGGGACGCGTCTCCACGTCGACGCCGGAGTACCAGCGGTGCCGCTCCCAGACCTGGTCGATGCGCTCGAGCATGTACGGGATCCAGCCCGTGCCGCCCTCGGCGAAGGCGACCTTGAGCGAGGGGAACTGGTGGAACGTTCGCGACAGCAGGAGATCCGCCATCGCCGACATGCTGTTCAGGCCCATCTGAGCGATCGTCACGGGCGTGGGTGCGTCCGGGCTGACGAACGGCGTCCGGCCCGAGGTGCCGAAGTGCATCATCAGCGGCGTCCCGGCCTCCTGGGCGAGGGCGAACAGCGGGTCCCAGTGGTCGGTGTGGAACGACGGGAGGCCGAGCGGCGAGCAGTTCTCCGGGAACGAGATGCAGCGCGCGCCGAGCTCGATCGCACGGCGGAGTTCGGTCACGCAGGCCTGCACGTCCCACAGCGGCAGGACGCAGACCGGCACGTAGCGGTCCGGCGCCGCGCCGCACCACTCCTGGAGCATCCAGTCGTTCCAGGCGCGGATGCAGTCGAGCGCGAGGTCGCGGTCGTTCCCCTCGAGGAAACGGGTGCCGGCGAAGCGCGCGAAGCTCGGGAAGCAGAGCTGGGCCCAGACGCCGTCGGCGTCCATGTCCGCGAGCCGGGCGACCGGGTCGTAGCAGCCGGGGCGCATGTCGTCGTAGCGGGCGGGCTCGACGTCCCACGTGCGCGGATCCTTGCCGGCGACGGCGTTGAGGCCGATCTGCGGGTACTGCTTGCCGGCGTACACCCACGTCTGCACCCGGCCGTGCGCCGTGGCGCCGAGCTGCAGCCGGGCCGCGTCGACCTCGACCTCCTCGACGTGCGGGATCGCGTCGCCGTACTTCGCCGGGACCCGCGAGGTCCAGACGTCGGCGGTCTCGATCGCGTGGTCGTCGACCGACACGAGCTTCATCCAGTCCTGCAGCGGCATGGACAACAGTGTAAATGATTCACGCAGTTTGTGCAGGGCCCTCAGTCGTCGTCGGCGTCCGCGAGCAGGGCGTCGTAGTCGGCCAGCGGCCGCGTCCCCTCCCCCGCGAACCGGGCGAGCAGCGTCTTTACCTCGGCGATCGGGTCCCAGGACCCGAGGCCGGTGCCCAGGTCCGGGAGTCCGGCGGCCGGGACGGGGTCGGCGCCGAGGACGGCGTCGGCGACGGCCGCGGCGTCCTCGCGGTGCGACCCGCCGGCGACCGGGTCGCGACCCGCCCAACCCGCGCGCAGGACGTCGGCGGGCAGGGCGTCGCCGGCCCCGGGGTCATGGGGACGCAGGACCAGTTGTGCGCGCTGGTCGCGGATGTGCAGGCGGCCGTCGGGGCCGCGCTCGGCGACGCGCACCGCGCGGGCCCGGTTGCGCCCGACGATGCCGACGAGCTCGACGCCGGCGAGCAGCTCGACCCGCGGAACCTCGGCGAGCAGGTCCGACACGTCGGCCGCGGTGGGTTCGAGGGCCACGGCGGTGTCGACGACGGGATCGATCGCCGGCGTGTACGTGTCCGCGCTCCCCGCGCGGGCAGCGCGCAGATAGGTGAGCGTCCCGACGCCGACCGCGTCCGCGCCGGGGATCGCCAGCGGCCGGTCGGCCGGGGCGCCGGTGGCGGCGACGACCGCGGTGCAGCGGTCACACAACTCGTTCCAGGAGAGATCGGTTCCGACCGAGACGTTTCCGCGGAAGCGCACCCGCGGGTCGGCGAGGACGGCGGCGAGCCGGTGCGCGACGCCGCGGAGCACCGCGGGCCCGGGAGCCGGGCCGTGGCGGAGCATCGCGTCCGGACGGGGCGAGCGCTCGAGCCATGCGACGGCGAGCGAGGAGGTCGACCGGGCCAGCAGGGCCTCGACGACGGCCAGCCCCGCGGGGCCCGCACCGACCACCGCGACGAGACGTTCCGCGGATGCCGGCACGGGTTAGAGTGTAAATGATTAGCGGACTTCGAGGAGGACCGATGGCGGCTGCGGCCCCGGACCTGCGCGTTTTCGACGGCCTGTACGTCGACGGACGCTGGGTGCCCACCGCGAACAGCGAACCGGTGCTGAACCCCGCGACGGAGGCCGCGATCGCGACGGCGCCGGTCGGCGGGACGGCCGAGACCGACCTCGCCCTCGCCGCCGCCCGCCGCGCCTTCGACACCGGCCCGTGGCCGCAGCTGACGCCCCGTCAGCGAGGCGCGGCGCTGGAGCGTCTGCTCGGCGTCTTCACCGACTGGGCCGACGCGATCGCCGACGTCGTCATCGACGAGGTCGGCACCTCAGCCATGACCGCGCGGCGCGCACAGGTGGACACTCCCCTGCGCCACCTCGAGTGGTTCGTCGAGCACCTGCACGGCTGGCGGCCGGAGACCCCGCTGCCGGCGACGACCATCACCGGCCGGCACGGCCGCGTCCTCGGGTCGGGCGTCCTGCGACGCGAGCCGATCGGTGTCGTCTCGGCGATCACGCCGTTCAACGCGCCGTTCTTCCTCAACGTCATGAAGCTGGCGCCGGCGCTGGCCGCGGGCTGCACGCTGGTGCTCAAGCCGTCGCCCTACACGCCGCTGGAGGCGTTGCTCATCGCGAAGGCCGCCGAGGAGGCCGAGCTCCCGCCGGGCGTGCTGAACGTCGTCACCGGCGGGCTGGAGGTCGCGCAGCAGCTGACGACCGACCCCCGCGTCGACGCCGTCACGTTCACGGGTTCCGACGCCGTCGGCGAGCAGATCCTCGTCCAGGCCGCGCCGACGATGAAGCGCGTGCTCCTCGAGCTCGGTGGCAAGTCCGCGATGATCGTGCTGCCGGAGGCCGACCTCGCGCAGGCCGTCGCCGGCGGCGTCGCGCAGGCCGCGACGTTCTCCGGCCAGGGCTGCGCACTGTGGACCCGTCACCTCGTCCACCGCAGCCGTTTCGACGAGTACGTCGGCATGCTCGCCGGCGGGCTCGACAAGGTGACGGTCGGCGACCCCCGCGACCCGTCGACCGTGATGGGCCCGCTGATCCGCGAGTCGCAGCGCGCGCGGGTCGAGTCCTACGTCGAGCTCGCCCGCTCCGGCGGTGGTGAGGTCGTCGCCGGCGGCACCCGTCCGGAGGGCCTCGACCGCGGCTTCTACTACCGCCCGACGCTCGTCACCGGGCTCGACAACTCCAGCCCCGTCGCCCAGGACGAGATCTTCGGCCCGGTGCTGGTCGCGATCCCGTTCGACACCGACGACGAGGCCGTCGCCATCGCGAACGACTCGAAGTACGGCCTGTCCGGCGCGGTCTTCGGCGACCCCGCCCGCGCGTACGACCTCGCCTGCCGCCTCCGCACCGGCAACGTCTCCATCAACGGCGGGACCGGCGGCATGAGCCCCTGGGCCCCCTTCGGCGGCTGGCGCCGCAGCGGCCTCGGCCGCGAGCTCGGCGAAGGCGCCCTCGACGAGTTCACCGAGCTCAAGACCGTCCAGTGGCACGCCGGCTGACTCCCCCACGCGCTCAGCAAGGGGTGGCACCCCTTAGTCAATGCACTAAGGGGTGACACCCCTCGTTCGACGGCGGCCTGTGGAAAAGAAAGGGTGACACCCCTTACTGCGCAGTAAGGGGTGTCACCCTTTCTTGACAGCGGCGGCGGGACGGCGAAACCGAGGGGCCCTCAACGGGGGGACCTCAGCGGCGGGGGAGGCCGAGGACGCGGTCGGCGAGGAGGTCCCTGACGATCTCGGTGGTCCCGGCGGCGATGGTGGCGGCGCGGCCGTAGAGGTACTCCCCCGAGGCGGGGTTCGCGAGCAGACCGTCGGGGCCGGAGAGGTCCTGGACGGTCTCGGTCATCCGCTGCCGGGCGACGCTCCACGCCAGCTTCACGACCGACTGGGCGGGACCGGGCTGCTCGGCGAGCAGGGCCCGCTCCCCCATCAGCCCGGCGACGCGGGCCTCGGCGAGGCGGCGGCCGACGAGGTCGCGCTCGATCGCGTCGAGCGGGCGGCCCAGTGCGGCCAGCGCGCGGCGCAGGTCCGCCTCGACGGCCTGGGCGAGTGCGACCTGGCCCGAGCGTTCGTGGGCGAGCGTCGTCATCGTGACGCGCCACCCGTCGTTCTCGGCGCCGAGCAGCGCCGACGCCGGGACGCGGACGCCGTCGAAGAACACCTCCGCGAACTCGGTCGCGCCGTTGGCCTGCCGCAGCGGACGAGCCGTGACGCCCCGGGCGTCCATCGGCACCAGCAGCGCCGAGATCCCCTTGTGCGCCGGGGCGTCCGGGTCGGTGCGGACCAGCAGCTGGCAGTGCGTCGCCTCGACGCCCTGCGAGGTCCACACTTTCTGACCGTCGATCACGTACTCGTCGCCGTCGCGGCGGGCACGCGTGCGCAGCGAGGCGAGGTCGCTCCCCGCCTCCGGCTCGCTGAAGCCCTGGCACCAGATCTCGGTCGCGTCGAGGATCGCGGGCAGGTGCGCGACCTGTTCCGGCGTCCCGAACGCCATCAGCGCCGGCGCGACGTTGTTGATGCCCAGCACGCCCGCGACCATCGGCGCCCCCGCCCGCGCGAGGACTGCCTCGACCGCGACCCGTTCCGCCGCCCCGAGACCGCGACCCCCGTGCTCGACCGGCCACCCCGGCGCCGCCCAGCCGTGGGCGTGCAGCCGCCGCTGCCAGGCGACCCGCGAGGCCCAGTCGTCGGCCGGATGTTCGCGCCGGTGCGCGGGGAGTTCCTGCGCCACCAGCGCGGCGAAGTCCGCGACGGCGGCGGTACCGCTCACTGCCACGCCGTCGGACCCGTCCGCACCGCGGCGACGAGCTCCCCCAGCGAGGCCGTCCACGGCTCGCGGTCCACCGCACCCGCGAGCGCCGGTACCGCGCGCTCCAAAGCCTCGGCCACCGCGCGGAGCTGCGGCAGCGCCGCGGGTTCGTCGGTCGCCAGCGCGACGAGGTCGACGAGCAGGTCCCCGAGCTGGTGCACCCGGCCCACCGCGACCTGCGGGTCGTCGGTCCCCGGCCGCGGCCCGAGCAGCAACGCGGCCTCGCGCTGCGCCCACACCGCGACGAGTCGCCGGTCATGACTCCGCCGCTGCGCCCAACCCCCGCCCCCGCGGGCGAGCAGGTCGTCGCGGAACGGCGAGGGCGGCAGGACGTCGGAGACCGTCCGGACCACCGCCGGCGCGAGGTTCGCCGCGGAGCCCGGCGCGCCACCCACCGGCGGCAGCACCGGGGCGTCACGGCGCCGGACCGACCTCGTCCCGAGGACGTTGACGCCCGCGATCGCCCGCCGGGTGTCGCGCAGCGCGTCCTCCATCGACCAGGTCGTCCGGAACCCCCACTGCTCGCGCAGCGCGGTGGTGTCGGCGACCGGGAACTCCTGAAGCATGTCGAGCGCGACGCTGTCGACGTCGCTGAGCCCGAGCCGGAACATCACGTCCATGCTGCGGCCGAGCATCCCGGCGGGGAACCGCACCACGCGCCGCCCGAGGATCTCGCCGACGCGCTCGAGGCTCACGGTCCCGGAGTCGGCGAGGTTGACCAGACCGGTGCGCTCCCCCGTCGTCACCGCGTAGAGGAAGCGCATCACGTCGTCCTGGTGGACGAACTGGAACGGGTTCTCCTCGCCGCGGACGCCGACGAGCACAGGCGTCGCGAGGACCGCGACCGACATCGAGGACACGCTGCGGCCGATCACGATGTTCGGCCGGACCATCGCCAACGGGACGCCACTGGCGAGCAGCTCGTCCTCGACGACCATCTTGTGGTGGGCGTACTGCAGTTCCGGGTCCGGCCGGCGTTCGTCGTCCTCGCGGTACGGCCCGTGACCCGGCGTCACGCCGTAGGCGGTGACCGACGAGGAGAAGATCAGCTTCTCGGTCCCGTGCCGTCGCGCCGCCGCGATGACGTTGCGGGTGCCGCCGAGGTTGATGCGCTCCGCCGCTTCCCGGTCCTTGGCCACGCCCATGAACCAGGCGAGGTGCACGACCCGGTCGACCTTGGCCACCGCGGCGTCGACGGCGTCCGCGTCCTGGATGTCGCCGGTGACGAACTCGGCGCCCGCCGGGAAGTCGGCCGGCCGGCGCCGAGCCATGCCGAGCACCTCGACTCCCCCGGCGACCAGCGCCTCGCACAGCGGCGCTCCGAACGCGCCGCTCGCCCCGGTGACGAGGACCCTCATGACGGCTGGTCCCACCCCGAGACCGGCGCCGTGCCCTCCAGAACGCTGCGTCCGTCAACGGACCGACGGAGGATCAGGAAATCGGGACCCTTGAGCCCGCGGTGGTCCTCGGGCCCGAAGGTGATCGACGTCCCCGGGCCACCGGTGCACGCCGGCAGGCGACGGATCGTCTCGAGACCGTCGCGCAGGCCCCACGGACTCGCGGTCCGCATCCGGCCGAGACCGACGGCGAAGCAGTGCCCGATGTCGTAGCCGCACGTGCCGCCGCTGTTCGCCGGCCGGTAGCCGTACCGCGCCTCGAACCGGTCGAGCACCGCGGCGTAGACGGTGTTGTCCTCGGAGTACTGATCGACGCCGACCCAGCCCTCGATGCGCCGGGCCCGCTCCTCGCTGTACCCGGCGGACACGTACGCGGTGGTCTGGATCCGCGGCGGGTCCCAGCCGATCTTCTCCAGCGCCGGGCGGACGGTCTGGTTGACGCCGCCGAGGCCGAGGTACACGAGCGCGTCGGGGTCGGCGGCGCGGCACTCCTCCAGCACCGTCGCCAGTTCCTCGACGTGGATCGACGGGTACACCGGCGGCTCGGCGACGACGGCGATGCCGTACTGCGCGATCGCGCGGCGGAAGTGCTCGGCGTACTCCTCGCCGATCTGCGTCCGCTCGCGCAGGACCGCGACGCGGCGGTGGCCGTGCTGCGCGAGCCACGGCGCCATCACGTACGGCTCGTCGGCCAGGCCGCCGTTGGCGACCGCGAACGCGAACGGCCCGCGCCAGTGCAGCGTCCCGCAGATCGAGATCGTCGGCAGCCGCAGTTCCTCGGTGAGGTCGAGGACCGAGAGCGAGTTGTCGGTCGTGAACGGGCCGATGACGCCGAGGACGTCCTGCTCGGCGAGCTCGCGGTAGACGCGGCGCAGGGCGTGGGAATTCGTCCACGGCTGGCCGTACACCTCGCGCACGACGAGCTCGACCGGTCGTTCGACGATGCCGCGCGCGTGCGCCTCGTCGAGGGCGAACTGGGCCATGTCCGGGAACGCGTCGGACAGACCCGGGTGCTCGGGCAGGTCGACGATCACGCCGAGCCGGTAGGGCTCGATCGGCCGACCGTGGTAGAGCCGCTGCGGGGGCGTGCCGGGCAGGGGCGGACGTTCGCTCACGAGCGGTCCTTCGCGTCGGGCGGCGGCGGGAACTGCTCCCGCACCGGGAGGAAGTCGGGCATGCGCAGGCCGCGGCGCAACCAGTTGCCGCCGTCGAGCACGAGCGTGTGGCCCGTCAGGTACGCCGCGTACGGCGAGCAGAGAAACGTCGCCGCCCAGCCGAGTTCGTGCGGCGAGCCGACCCGTCCCGCAGGCACGGTGCGCGCGAGCGAGGCCAGGCCCTCCGGGGTGTCCGCCCGCATCTGCGGCGGGACGTCCTCGTGCGGGAACAGGCCCGGCGCGAGGCCGTTGACGCGGATCCCGTCCGGCGCCCACTCGACCGCCAGAGACTGCGTCAGATTCACGACGCCCGCCTTGGCCGCCGCCGAGTGCGCGGTGCCGGGACCGCCGGTCCAGGCGTAGGTGGCGGCGATGTTCAACACCGCACCGGGCCGGCCGCCGGCGCGCGCACGACGCGCGAACTCCGTGCTGGCGAAGAACGTCCCGTCGAGCACGATGTCGGTGACGGCCCGCCAGCCGCGCGGGCTGATGTCCTCCGCCGGCTGCGGGAAGTTCCCGGCCGCGTTGTTCACCAGCACGTCGACGGGTCCGAGCGCGGCCTCGACCTCGTCGAACGCGACGGCGATCGCCTCGGGGTCGCGAACGTCGACGGCGAACGCGCCCGCCTTGGCCCCGACCACCTCGATCGCCGCGACGCCCTTCGCGTGGTGCTCGGGCTTGCGGGAGAGCACCGCGACCGCGGCGCCGAGCCGCGCGAACTCGACCGCGATCGCCTTGCCCAGCCCGGTGCCGCCCCCGGTGACGGCGACGACCTGCCCGGCGAACGTCCCCGCCGGGAGCATCGCGGTCCCCAGCGGCGGGGGCACCGGCAGGCCGCTCATGACGCCTCGAAGATCACCGGCAGCGTGCGCGGCGAGCGGAAGCCGAGGCCGAGCGCCTCGGGCCGCGGGACGTCGGGGTCGAGCCGCAGTCCCGGCAGGCGGCGCAGCAGCGTCGTCAGCGCGACGCGCGACTCGGCGCGGGCCAGGTGCACGCCGAGGCAGTGGTGCGGGCCGGCGGCGAACGCCAGGTGCTGCGCGGACGGGCGCGTGATGTCGAAGCGGTCGGGGTCGGGCCAGACCGCGGGATCCCGGTTCGCGCCGCTCATGTTGCACTCGACGATCGCACCCGCGGGGATCGGCACCCCTGCGACCTCGGTCTCCTGCGTCGTGATCCGGTTGACCGACGTCAGCGGCGGCTCCCACCGCAGCGCCTCCTCGATCGCGCGCTCGGCGACCTCCGTCGACCCGGCCGCGACGTCGGCGCGGACCATCTCCAACTGCTCGGGGTGTGAGAGCAGGCCGAGCAGCAGGCTGCCGGTCGATCGCGCCGTGGTCTCGGCTCCGGCCGGCAGCAGGATCCGGCAGAAGTTGACGATCTCCTGATTGGTCAGGCGCTGGCCCTCGATCTCGGCCTCGATCAGCAGACTGATCAGGTCGTCGCCCGGGGCCGCGCGGCGCTCGGAGATCGCGGCGTCGAGGTAGGTCTGCAGCGCGGCGGAGGCAGCCAGCGCCGTCCGCGGGTCGAAGAAGATCGTGATCGTGTCCGCCGCCCACGACGTGAACTTCGGGACGTCCGCGCGCGGCAGGCCGAGCATCTCCGCGACGACGTAGACCGGAAACAGCAGCGTGAACTCACCGATCAGGTCGGCGCGGCCGCGCCCGGCGAACCGGTCGATGAGCCCCTCGACGATCGGGACGACCGCGTCGCGCTCCCACCGGTCGAGCACCGACTTGCGAAAGGCGGACGCGATGGTGTTGCGGTACTTGCGGTGCTGCTCGCCGTCCATGCCGAGCAACGTCTCGCCCCACACCTGCGCGATGGTCTCGTTGTGGATCGAGGACGAGAACACCTCGGTGTCCATGAAACCGCGCTTGGTCTCGCCGTGGCCGATCAGCGCGAACACCGGACGCTCGGAGAAGACCGACATCGCTTTGCGGTAGTCCTCGAAGCCGACGAGCGTCGACTGGCTGTGCGGCTGGACCGGGCAGCGCGCGCGGGCCTCGGCGATCGGCCGGTGGAACTCGGCCACCTGCGCCCGCGGCGAGGCCTCCTCCGCCTTCGCGAGGTGCTCGCTGTACGCGCGGTCGTCCGCCTCACGGATCCAGGTGCGCAGGTCGGTCATCTAGGAACGCCCGTCGTTGAAGGCGTCGAGGAAGCCCGCCGCACAGACGACCTTGCGCGTCTCGCCCTTGCGGGTGGTCGTGCCGTCGCACGGCCGGTACGTCGGGTCCTTCGCGTAGTACGGCATGGTGCCGTCGGGTGAGGCAACCCAGTCCCACTCCTCACCGTCGATCAAGTACTCGACCTTCCGCGGGAACTCGTCGTCGCCGAAGGTGATCTTCGACGTGACGTCGGTGGTGAGCTTGAACGGCCCGTCCTGATTGAGCATCACGGCGAAGCCCCAGTCCTTGCCGCCGTGACAGATCTGGCCGACCTCGATGGTGCCGTCGTCGTACTCGGTCGTCATCGTGTGCCAGGCGATCTCGAGCTCGTTGAAGTACGGCGCGGTGCGCCAGATCGTGCCCGGCCGCAGGTGCTGCTGGTCGAAGCCGAAGAAACCCTCGACGGCCTCGCCGAGGATGTGCCCGCTCGCGCGGATCATGTACGAGCAGTAGAGGTTCCCGCCGTCGCGCATCGGGTCGTACATCTGGACCCCGGCGTTGCCGACGATGAAGCCTTCCAGGTGGAGGATGTCACCCTCGTCCCACACCACCTTGTACTGCGCCCGATCCTTCGTCACCTCGAGCAGGAACGGCTCCCCCGGCGAGCGAGCCATGCCCACGTGCATCCGGAAGTGGTCGTCGTCCGCACTGAAGCGCACCGACCCGCCGCGGAAGGCGTCGGGCTGTCGCGGGGACGTCTGCAGCGCCGTCCCGTCACTGACGTTGAGCACGAGTCCGTAGGACAGTTCGCTCGCGACCTTGCGCAGCAGCGTGTGCAGCTTGCCCTCGGCGGTGCGGAACGAGCCGTACAGGTACAGGCCGTCCTGGATCAGCGGTCCGTACGTCCACGTCGGGAGCATCTCGCGGAAGTTGACCTCGATCGCGGACACCACCGTCTGGTGGTTGAAGTCGCCGCGACGCTGCGGAACCAGGGTGACCATTCAGTGCGCTCCAGTCGTTCGGGTCTCGCCGCGGCGGATGCGTTCACTCAGGCCCCAGGCGGCCGGGCGGTGCTCGCCACCGACGGTGGCGCCGCGGATGATCGGAAGATCGAGGACGGTGACGAGGCCGGGCGCCGCGGCGACGACCGCGGGCACGGCGTTGACCATGTACATCGCCGTCCCCCACAGCGCGGGGCGGGGCTGGACGCCGTCGGGGTCTTCGAGGTCGAGGTGCAGGTGGTAGCGCGGCGACCCCTCGACGTGGACGCCGTAGCCCTGCCGCACCATCCACTCCGGCGCCAGGTCGCGCCGCAGCCGGTTCACGTGCTCGATGCGGATCCGCTCGACGCCGTCGATGATTCCGCGCAGACCGAAGCGCACCGCGGCGATCGAGCCCTTCGGGATCGGCATCGCCGGGACCTCGAAGTCCTCCGGCGCCGGCGCGGTCTCGTGGAACTCGACGATGTCGTCGAGCTCCTGACCGAGTGCTTCGGCGATCAGCCGCAGCGGCGACTCCCACGTCCCGCGGATGCCGCCGGGGGTGAAGAAGCGCGCGCCGTCGGTGGTCTCGCGACCGAAGTTGAAGTAGTCGAGCTGATGCAGCGGCAGCGGGTCGTAGTCGCGGACCTCGTAGGAGGTCAGCAAGTCGATCCGCTCGCAGATCGCCGAGAGTGTGACCGGCAACGTGTGCGCCGCGAAGCCGGGGTCGATGCCGCCGTAGAACAGCGTCGATCCGCCGGCGGCGCAGGCGGCGGCGAGCGGGTCGCGCAGCTCGGCCGGAGCTGACGCCGGATGTGCGAGGCGCGCAGAGCCGAGGGTGACGACGTTGACGCCGGCGGCGAGGAACTCCGGCAGTCCCTCGACGTTGCGCGACGGTCCGCAGTGGATCAGCACGTCCGGGCGCGCGGCGAGGATCTCCGCGGTCGAGGTGGTCGCGGCCACGCCGGTCACGTCCCAGCCGAGGAAGTCGCCGGCGTCGCGGCCGGCCTTCTCCGGGTTCCAGACCCGCAGGCCGACGAGGTCGAGGTCGGGGCGTTGCAGGACGCCCCGCAGGACGAAGTGCCCCACGTCGCCGGTGCCCCACACCGCGACCCGATGCGTACCCATGCCGCGTACCGTAACCCAGAAGAGCGCAAATCATCTACAGTTTCTCTTCCGTTCGGGGTCCGCGCGGCGCTACGGTCGCACGGTGGGACATGGAGCCCGTTTCCGTTCTTCGTTCGGGGTGCGGCGGCACCCCGGTCTCCCGGTGGTGCTGGCACTGGCGCTGCTCACCGGGTGCGGCTCCCGGCTGTCCCAGGACGAACTGATCGCCCTCAACCCCGGCACCGCGTCCGTCGTCGCCCCGGACGCGCCGGCGGCGGAACCGGCGGACGTCGTCGGGGCGCCCGTCCCCGCGTCCGGGGCCGCCGCGGCCGTCGATCCGGCTGTCGCCGCCCCCACGAGTTCGGCGGCCCCGGCCGGCGGCACGGTCGGGGGCGCGGCGCCGACTCCGACACCCGGCACCGGCGGGGCGAGGACCGCGGCGGACCGGACGGCGCCGGCGGCACCGAAGACCGACAACCAGCCGATCACCATCTGCTCGGTCTCCGAGATGGGCGGCCCGGCGGGTGCGGCGATCGCGCAGGGCGTGAACGGCCTGCAGGCCTGGGTGGGTGACGTGAACAGCCGCGGCGGGGTGCACGGTCACCGCATCCGGCTGATCGTCCGGGACTCGAACTCGGACCCCAACGTGGCGCTCTCGCACGTCCGCGCGTGCGTCGAGAACGACGGCGCCGTCGCCCTGGTCGGCGGGATGGCGACACTGACCGCCGCCGGCTATCGCTCGTACCTGGAGAGCAAGCGCGTGCCGTCGATCGGCGGCGACTGCGGGACGTACGTCTACAACTCCTCCCCGGTGTTCTTCAACCAGTGCGCGGCGCCGGAGACCAGCGTCTGGGCCATCGCGCAGGAGGCGGCCAAGGCGGGGACGGCGAACAAGAAGTTCGCGTTCCTGTACTGCCAGGAGGCCTCCGCCTGCGCCAACGGCCGCCGCTGGATGGTCGACGACGGCTTCGCGAGGCGGAACGGCCTCGACCTCGCCTACGCCAAGCAGTTCAGCCTGACCCAACTCGACTTCACGAGCGAGTGCACCGCGATGAAGGCCGCCGGCGTGACCGTGGTGTCGGCGATCGTCGACCCGTCCGGTCTGCAGCGGATGGGCCAATCCTGCGCCCGGCAGGGGTTCAACCCGGTCTGGGTGCAGCTGTACGCGAGCGTGTACGCCGACACCGCGACCAAGCCCGGGCTCGGCAACATCCGGCTGCAGATGCCGACGATGCCGTTCTGCTGCCTGACCGGCAAGGACGCCCAGAACGCCGCCTTTCAGCGCTACCTGACCTCGTTCGAGCGTTACGGCGGGCTGCGCGCACCCGGGCCGGCGGTGCCGCTGGGCTGGACGTCCGGGGTGCTCTTCGAGCGGTTCCTCGACGAGGTCGCCAAGGTCTCGCCGACCGTCACCTCGGCCGCCCTGCTTCAGGCCGCGGACGGGATCAAGAAGGAGACCCTCGGTGGACTCGTGCCCGCCATCAATCTGACGGCGGGTGAGAAAACGCCGGACTCCGGCTGCTGGTTCGTCATGGAGGCCCGCAACGGCGGCCCGTTCGGAGCACCCGACGGGCTGAGACTGACCTGTCGGCCGCGGTAGCGCTGGTCGACAGAAGCGCAAATCATCTACAGTTCTGCCATGACGAATCGCTTCGCGGGAACCGTGGTCCTGATTTCCGGCGTCGCGCGGGGGCAGGGCCGCAGCCACGCCGTCCGGCTCGCCGCCGAGGGCGCGGACATCATCGGGTTCGACATCTGCTCCGACATCGCGACCAACGAGTACCCGCTGGCGACACTCGACGACCTCGAGGAGACCCGCAAGCTCATCGAGTCCCACGACCGGCGTGCAGTGTTGGTCCAGGCGGACGCCCGTGACCGGAACGCCGTGCGGGACGTCGTCGCGCAGGGCGTCGCCGACCTCGGCGGCCTCACGCACGTCGTCGCCCAGGCCGGGATCTGTCCGCTCGGCAACGAGGACCCGCAGGCGTTCGTCGACGTCGTCGACACGAACCTCGGCGGGGTGCTCAACACCGTCGGCGCCGCGATCCCCCACCTGAGGCCGGGCAGCGCGATCGTGTGCACCGGGTCGCTGGCCGGCCTGATCTCCGGCGGGACGTCGCGCAACGCCGGCGGCGGGCTCGGCTACAGCTGGTCGAAGGTGACGATCGCGAGCTACGTCCACGACCTGGCGAAGGTGCTCGCGCCGAAGAGCATCCGCGTCAACGCGGTGCACCCGACGAACACCGACACCCCGATGCTGCAGAGCCCGCCGATGTACCGCGCGTTCCGGCCGGACCTGGAGAACCCCACCGCCGACGACGCCCGCGTCGCCTTCCCGGCCCTGAACGCGATGCCGACCCCGTGGGTCGAACCCAACGACATCAGCGACGCCGTCCTGTTCCTGCTCTCCGAGCAGGCCCGCTGGATCACCGGCGTCCAGCTCCCCGTCGACGCCGGCGCGTACGTGAAGGCGAGCCCGCGCCCCTGACCTCTGACGATCCGTCAGGTCCGTCGCAGTTCGCCGCGGACGAGCAGGCGCAGCGCATTCGCGGCCTGTTCGTAGCGGTCGGCGTCGATGCGTGCACTCATGCGCATCTGGCCGTACACGATCGCCTGGAACATCAGCGCGACGTCGGCCCGCGGGGCCGCGAGGTCGTCGTCGGAGTCGCACATCGCGGCAAACAGGGCCGGGATCCGGGTGGCCTGCTCGACCAGGTCCGCGAGCTCGGGGTGATGCGCGAGCTCGTCGTCCAGACCGCTGACGAGGCGGGCCAGCGAGGGGTCGACGCGCATGAACTCGATACCGACGTCGATGGTCGCCTCGAAGCGGTCGAGCACCGCGGGCTCAGGCATCACGCGTCGTTCGAGCTCGGTCACGATCTCGTCGATCGCCGCCGTCACCGCGGCTCCGTAGAGACCGGCCTTGTTGCCGAAGTGGTGGTACAGCGCGGGTTTGGTGACCCCGGCCGCAGCAACGACGTCGCCGACGTTGGTTGCCGCATAGCCGAACTCGGCGAAATGGCGCCGCGCCACCCGCAGGATCTCGTCCCGCGCGGACGGCGCGTCCGCCGCGGGGCGCCCCGCTCTCGCCATGTGGACCCCTTGCCGTCGCCGAAACCACTCCCTAATATACCCGAAGGTATATTATTGACCTGACGATCCGTCATCCCGGAGGCGTTCTTCATGGGCCGGCAGAACCACCCCGTCCGTCCGAGCGGCCGTTTCGGCTTCCAGCCCGTCGGCGGGATGGTCTCCCCCGACGGCCACAGCCAGTGGGGGTCGATCCTCGGCCTGCCGATGAACATGGCCTACGCCTACGGGACGCTGCGCGCCGAGGACGGCACGTACTGGTGGCCGATCCGCGGCTCGTACGAGACCGTCAGCCGGCGGATGCACCTGTCGGAGGCGCGCGACGCGGTGGACTTCGTGTGGGCGCCGGAGGGCGAGGCGTGCGACGTCGGTCCGGTCGTGACCGAGAAGCGCGACGGCTGGACCGGCACCTGGCGCGCCGACGGCTCTCCGGTCCTCGCGACCAACGGGCCGGAGTTCCGCTGGACCGAACCGGGATTCCTCGACGTGCACGGCGAACTCGTCGGCCCCGCGATCCAGTTCTACATGCCCGACGCGAACGAGCCGCTCGTCTACACCTCGCGCCTGTTCCGTGGCAGCGGGACCATCAAGGGCCAGCCGGTGCGGGGGTTGTTCTACCACGACTCGATGCACATGCCGGCGGACCAGGACTTCATCCGCAGCGCGTACATCACCGACCTGCAGGCCGCGTGGGTCGCCTTCGCCACCGAGTTCGACGACGGCACCGTCCACGCCGGCCACCTGGTCTGGGGCACCGAGGGCTTCGACATCCTCCTAATCCACCGGACCGACGGCGAGTCTCTCGTGCTGCGGGATCTCGACGTCGCCGTGCGGATCTCCGGCGACTACCCCGTCGAGGTCCGGTACTCCGGCGGCGGCGAGACCTGGATCTGGACCGCCCACCCGAAGGGCTACCGCGACCCGATCCGCGCCGACCTCCCCGAGGGCCACCGCCGAATCCAGGGCTGGGTCGTCCGCGAGGGCGAGACCCGCCGCCCCGTCCACACCGAGGCCCTGATGGAGACCTACAACGGCCGCCTCACCGACGTCCTGATGTAGCTGCATCCCCGCCCCCGCCCCGCCCCCGCCCCCGCCCCCGCCCCCGCCC
>NZ_BAAAHE010000014.1:34128-71804 GCF_039525035.1 Sporichthya brevicatena | reverse complement strand
CTCATGCATGAGCGGAGGGTCGAGATTCGGACACCGGCCGCCCGAAAATCGACACCCCGCTCATGCATGAGCGACGGACACGGCCGCACCCTGCTCATGCATGAGCAGGAGGTCGAAAATCGGACACCCCACGCCCGAAAATCGACACCCCGCTCATGCATGAGCGGAGGGACGGGGCGGCCGGGACAGGGCGGCCGGGACAGGGCGGCCGGGACAGGGCGGCCGGGACAGGGCGGCCGGGACAGGGCGGCCGGCGGGCGGCTACTCGAACAGGGGGGCGGTGCGGGCCTTGCCGCCTTTGAGAAGACGGGTCTCGATCTCCTCGACGTGGGTGCGCCAGACCTCCTCGGCGCCGTCGGGGTCGCCGGCGCGGACCTTGTCCAGCAGCTCCTCGTGGGCCCGGTGGGCGCGGCCGTTGCGGCGGGGTTCGGCAGCGAGCTGGGCCTCGTAGAGGTGGGAGGTCGCGCCGGTGAGCAGGTCCATCGCGAGAGCGAGGGACGTCGAGCCCGAGAGCGCGGCGACCCGGGCGTGAAAGTTCAGCGCCGCCCGGGCGCCGGGGACGCCGTCGGCCTTCTCGGCCTCGATCGCGGCTTCGAGGGCGGCGACGACGTCCTCGCCGTCGCCGTTCGCCGCACGCTCGGCGACCATGCGCGCCAGCGGCGGCTCCAACGCGACGCGCGCGGCCTGGTAGTCGGCGACGGAGGCCGAACGCGACTGCAGGATCAGACCGAAGTACCGGGCGGCCGTGCCGATGTCCGGCTGCGTCACCTCGATGCCGCCGCGGGCGCCGCGGTGCACCTTGATCAGGCCCTCGGACTCCAGCACGACGAGCGCGGCGCGCAACGTGGCGCGGGAGGCGCCGAAACGCTCGCGGAGCTCGGGCTCGGGCGGGAGGCGTTCGCCGACGGTCAGCTCGCCGGTGACGATCTGCCGGCGCAGCTGCGAGGCGAGCCGGTCCGCGCCGGTCGAGTGCAGAGGGACGATCTCGGTCATTGACGGTCCCTCAGAACAGGTCCACGACGCCGCGCGGATCGGTGTCGGAGCCGAGCGCGTGACTGACGGCCTCGACGTGGGTGCGCCACAGCGCCGTGGCGGCGGCGACGTCCTCGGCCTCGACGTGCTCGACGAACCGCACGTGCGCGCGGTGACCTTTCATCAGCGCGGCCCGGTCGGTCGCGGCGGGCGAGACCTGGGTCTCCTCCGCGACGCGGACGTCGGTGTGCCGCTGCACCACGTCACCGAGGACGCCGAAGACGGCGTGCAGCGTCACGTTGCCGGAGAGTTCGACGACGAGGTCGTGGAAGGCGAAGCTCGCGTGGCTGAACGCGGCCGGGTCGTCGAGGGAGTCGCGCTCGCGCTGCAGGGCGTCCTGCAGGGCCTTACGGACCTCGGGGTCGCCGCCGCGCGCCGCGAGCATCCCCGCGGCCGGGGGCTCGACGACCGCCCGCGCCCGCTCGACGTCGAGCAGCGTCGTCCCGCGCATCTGCAGGTGCACGCCGGCGTACCGGCCGGCGACCTCGATCGAGGGCTGGCGGACGAAGGCGTCGTGCCCGCCGCGCCCGACCTCGACGAGGTTCTCGGACTCCAGGATCCGGTACGCCTCGCGGAGCGTGGGGCGCGAGACGCCGTAGGCCTGCATGAGGACGGTGCCGGGTGGGAGCTCACCGGACTCGGCGAACGCGCCCGACGCGATGCGTCGGCGCAGGTCCTGGGCGACCAGCTCCGCTACCTTGGGAACGCGCATCGGGTCGGTGCCGAGGTCAGGGAAGTCCTGACTCACCGCTCACCTCCCTGACGGCGCCCAGCGCGGCCGCGCCTCCAGCGTAGCGGCCCATCTCCGAAAATCATCTACCATCTTGGGCATGGCTTCCCCGCAGCCGGACGGCTCCGGCCATCCTCCGCTGCCGGAGTTGGAACTCGACAACCGAGCGTTCTGGACCGGCGGCGGACGCGGCGAGCTCCTGATCAGCCGGTGCGCCGCATGCCGCCGCTGGCTCCATCCGCCGGTCCCGGTCTGCCGGTACTGCCTGTCCACCGACGTGATCTCCACGCCCGCGGTCGGCACCGGCACGGTGTTCTCCTTCACGGTCAACCACCAGCCGTGGATGCCAGGGATGGCGGTGCCGTTCGTCGTCGCCGTCGTCGAGCTCGACGACGAGCCCGGCCTGCGGCTGGTGACCCGGCTGACCGGCGTCGAACCGGCGGATGTGCGGGTCGGCCTGCCCGTGCGCGTCGTCTTCGAACAGCACGAGGACGTGTGGCTCCCCCTGTTCACCCCGCGGGAGGCGGCGTGACGACGGGCGCCGTGATCACCGGCGTCGGGCAGTCGGCGGTCGGTCGCCGGCTCGGGCGCTCCGGGATGTCGCTGACGGCCGAGGCCGTGCTGGCCGCCCTCGCCGACGCCGGCCTCGACCGCGCGGACGTCGACGGCGTCAGCACCTGGCCCGGGGCCCACTCCCCCGCGCCCGGGTTCTCCGGCGCCGGGGTCTTCGACGTCGTCGACGCCTTCGGCCTGAACGTGCGCTGGTTCTCCGGCGGTTCGGAGACGGCGGGTCAGCTCGGGGCCGTGATGAACGCCGTCGCGGCCGTGGAGGCCGGACTCGCGCGGCACGTCCTCGTCTTCCGCACGGTCTGGGAGTCGACGGCCACGACGCTGGCGCAGGGCCGCCGCGCCTCGGTGGTCGGGTCCGGCGCCGCGCGTGTGAACGGCTGGACGTCGTACCTGGTCCCCTTCGGTGCGATGTCCGCCGCGACGTGGGCCGCTCTGTACGCGACGCGGCACATGCACGACTTCAAGACGACCCGCGAGCAGCTCGGCTGGCTCGCGGTCATCCAGCGGCAGTACGCGGGTCTGAACCCCAAGGCCGTGTACACCGACCCGCTGACGCTCGACGAGTACCTCGCCGCCCGCCCGATCGCCGAGCCGCTCGGTCTGTACGACTGCGACGTCCCCGTCGACGGGTCGACCGCGTTCATCGTGTCCCGGGCTGATGCCACGTCAGGTCTGAACGCCCCGGGCGTTCGCATCGAGGCGCTCAGCAGCGCGCTGGGCGGCCGGCCGGACTGGTTCTCCTACGGCGACGGCTCGGAGATGATGGCCACCGAGGTCGGCCGCGACCTGTGGACGCGCACCGACCTGCGGCCCTCCGACGTCGACTGCGCCCAGCTCTACGACGGCTTCACGATCTTCACGCTGATGTGGCTGGAGGCACTCGGCCTCGTGCCCCGCGGCGAGTCCGGTCCGTTCGTCGAGGGCGGGACCCGCATCGACGTCGGCGGCGACCTGCCCGTGAACACCTCGGGCGGCCAGCTCTCCGCCGGCCGGCTCCACGGCTTCGGCCACCTGCACGAGGCGTGCCTGCAACTGCGCAGCGAGGCCGGTCACCGCCAGGTCTTCGCCGCGGAGGTCGCCGTCGTCGCCGCCGGCGGCGGTCCGCTCGCGGGCGCCCTCCTGCTCACCCGAGAACGCTGACGTCGAAGGAACTGCGCACATGAGCTACGAGACGATCCTGTTCGACGTCGATGCCGACCACGTCGCGACGATCACGCTGAACCGGCCGGAGAAGCTGAACTCGTTCAACGACGCGATGCTGGCCGACTTCGTCGCCGCGTGGGAGCGCGTGCGCCTCGACGACGACATCCACACCGTCGTCCTGCGCGCCGCCGGTGACCGCGCGTTCTGCACCGGCGTCGACGTCAAGGAGGGCATCGACTTCCCGGAGAACCCCTGGAGCCAACGGGATCCCGGCACCGCGCTCGGGCCGAAGGCCAACCAGGTGTGGAAGCCGGTCGTCGCCGCGTGCCACGGGATGACCGCCGGCGGCGCCTTCTACTGGCTGAACGAGGCCGACCTCATCATCTGCGCCGACGACACCCAGTTCTTCGACCCGCACGTCTCCTACGGGCTGACCGCGGCCCTTGAGCCGATCGGCCTCGCGCGGCGGATCAATCTCGGCGACACCCTGCGCATCGCACTGCTCGGCCTCGACGAGCGCATGTCCGCCGAGCGCGCCCTGCAGATCGGCCTCGTCACCGAGGTCGTCCCCCGCGAGCAGCTCTGGGACCGGGCCCACGCCCTCGCCGCCGCGATCGCCGCCAAGCCCCCGGCGGCCGTCCAGGGCACCGTCCGCGCGGTGTGGGAGTCCCTCGACCTCGCCCGCTCCGTCGCCCAGGCCCACGGCCTCGCCTACACCCAGATCGGGAACCCCATCGCCACCGCCCAGGTCGACCGCGCGACCTTCACCAAGCCCACGTGGACCCTGCGGTAACCACCGCCTGGAGATGACATCTTCAACGGATCCGGCCGATTCAGTGGAGATGTCATCTCCAACGCCGCCCCCTGTGGAAAAGAAAGGGTGACACCCCTTACTCGTCAGTAAGGGGTGTCACCCCTTTTTGACACGGAGGCGCGGGGGCGGGGGAGATCAGAGGCGGGCGACGGCGGCGGCGGTGTCGAGGTCCTCGACGGCGGCGGAGGAGCGGCGCCAGCTCGCCGTCACGTTCTCGGGGGCCTGGAGGCCGGGCCAGGCGACGGTCATCGCGGCGGCGTCCCAGGCCTCGCCGGCGAAGAGGCGGTAACGCTCGAAGGCGCGGTCCAGGGAGTCGACGTCCCGGACGCCGTGGGAGCGCAGCCCCTCGAGGTACCGCTCGAGCAGGGCGCGCTCGTGGGTGGAGCGCAGGTCCGCCTCCAGCCCGGTGACGCAGAAGTAGGTCACCTCGCGCAGGCCCGGGCCCTGCCAGACGACCTGCCAGTCGAGGAGACCACCGCGACCGTCGGGCATGCGGAACGTGTTGCCGAGGTGCGAGTCGCCGTGCAGCAGGGTGAGTGGGCCGACCTCGAACTCGCGGTAGTACGGCGTCGACTTCTCGTTGAGCACCTCGACCAGGCGGCGCACCGCGGGCGTGACGTTCTCGCCCTTCTTCAGCGCGCCGGCGCGGCCCTGCTTGTAGAACGTCTTGAGGACGCCGTAGCCGGGACGCCGGGACCAGGTGCGGGCCCAGGGCCAGGCGGTGCCGAGGCGCGGGTCCGCCCAGTACGTCGCGTGGAGCTTGGCGAAGCAGTCCATCATCGCCTCGGCGTGGGCGAGGTCGCAGTCGGAACCCAGCGCCAGCGGGACGCACGAACGCGCCGTCAGGTCCTCCAGCACCAGCAGGTGCCGCGCGCCGTTGCCGGCCCACGTCCAGTACGCCGCCGGCACCAGGTCCCCGAGCTGCGGCGCCACCTCGCGGTAGAAGTGCACCTCGTTGACCGCCATGTCCAGCGAGGCGACCATCGTGCGGTTCTTCGCCGACAGCGGCGTGCTCTTCACGTACAGCGAGGCCGGCAGACCGGCGGCGACGCCGGCGTCGTTCCAGGTGACGCCGAGCCGCCGCCGGTCCGTGGTGCCGGAGCTGCCGCCCTGCGGGCGGACCTCGACGGCAGCTGCTCTCGGGTCCCGGGGCCGTGCGAGGCGCGCGGTCAACCAGGCGGCGTCGACCTCGGCGGCCGAGCTCGGCCCGTCGGTCGGCGCCCAGGGCGAGACGGCCAGCGCGAGCTGGGCCGTCGAACGGGCGGCGGAACGCAGGGATTCGAGGTTCATCAGCGCTTGCTCAGGACGATGTCGGAGGTGTTCCGGTCCCAGGTCGTCGCGGTGACGCCCTCGTCGCGGAGCTGGTACTTGAGCACCTTGTTCATGGGGTTGCGCGGCAGGTCGTCGCGGAACTCGATGTAGCGCGGGACCGCGAAGTACGGGAGCTTGTCGAGCGACCAGCGGCACAGCTCGGCCGGGTCGAGGGTCTGACCCTCCCTCAGGACGACGGTGATCTTCAGCTCGTCCTCGGACAGGTCACTCGGCACCGCGTGCGCGGCGACGTCGGCGACCGCCGGGTGCTTGCGGAACGTGCCCTCGACCTCCATCGAGGAGATGTTCTCCCCGCCGCGGCGGAGGTAGTCCTTCTTGCGGTCGACGAACCACAACCACCCGTTCTCGTCGAACCGACCCAGGTCCCCGGTGTGGAACCACATGTTGCGCATGACCGCCTGCGTCGCCTCGGGCCGGCGCCAGTACCCGGAGAACATGACGTACGGCCGCAGTGGCCGCGCGACGATCTCCCCCACCTCACCGACGGGGAGCTCGTCGTCGTTGTCGTCGAAGATACGGACGTCGAAGTCGTCGTTGTACGTCCCCGCCGAGCCCCACGGATGCTTCACACCCTCGGGCGTCCAGGTCAGGAACGTCGTCTCGGTCAGACCGAACACCGAGCTGCCGACGTGTTGCGCGCCGAAACGCTCGTGCCAGATCTGCGCGGTCTCCGGGGTGTACGGCGCCCCACCCGCGATGCGGATCTGCCCCTTGCAGGCCAGCAGTTCGGGGGTGTCGTCCATCTTCGCGATGAGCGGGATCATCATCCCGAGCAGCGTCACGACGGTCGCGCCGGTGCGCGAGATCTCCGGCCAGAAGTTCGACAGCGAGAACCGTGGGAAGATCGCCGCGGTGTTGCCGAGCATCGCGGAGGCGAGCACCGTCGTCGCCGCCGCGTTGAGGTGGAACAGCGGCAGCGGGGACCACAGCACGTCGCTGGCGACGCGGTTGCGCATCGATCCGCGCGCGACGTTGCAGACGTAGTTGTGGCTGAGCATGCAGCCCTTGGACGGCCCCGTCGTGCCGGACGTGTAGATCAGCAGCGACAGGTCACCGGGCGCGGGGCGCACCGCGTCGTCGGTGGACAGCGCGTCAACCTCGGTGAGCACCGCGATCGGCTCGACCCGCACCGACGACCCCGTCGGGATCTCCCCGCCCCGCTGGACGAGGACGCGCAGCTCGGGCAGCTCGGCGGCGACGGCCAGGACGCGCTCGGCGTAGTCCGGCTCCGCGACGACGACGCCGGCCCCGCTGTCCGCGAGCTGGTGACGGAGGTACTCGCCCTTGTAGGCGGTGTTGACCGGGACCCAGATCGCCCCGAGGGCGTTCGCGCCGAACCACACGGCGACGGCGTCGAGGGACGTGTCGAGCACCGCGGCGACGGTGTCGCCGGGGCCGACGCCGAGGTCGCGGAGCCCGCGCGCGACGCGCAGCGACCGCTCCCAGACCTCGGTGAAGGAGTGCGCGACGCCGGAGAGCTCCAACCACGTGCGGTCACCGAACCGCTGCGCGGCGTCCGCGACGACGTCCACCACGTTGGTCTGCGGCCCGACCGTCCAGCCGCCCTCGATGCGTCCCATGCCACCGCCTTCTGCGTGTGCCCGAGTACATCGCGAAACCCGGGTAGTGGAGATAACGCCCTGGTCACCGATACTCCGTGAACCTAGTAAACCAGGTGAGATTTCTGGGTACACTCCTTCCTGTGACGCAGCTCGCTCTCCGGCGGATCAGATCCGGCGCCGCCTTGATGGCCGTCGCCGCTCTCGGCACCGGCCTGCTCGCCCTCGGCGGCCCCACGGCGCGGGCCGACTCCACCTTCGAGGCCGTCGCCGACGCCCGGCTGGCTGCGGTCAACTTCACCGCCGAGCCGCCCGTGATCTTCGGCCAGTTGGTCGACGCCGGTGGTTCGGTCGCGCAGGCCTCGCTGAACTCCCTCGGCAACTCGACGGCGTTCGCGTCCGACCCGTACCCGAGCGAGTCCGCGGTCCTGGCCCCCGGCCTGATCGCCGGTCTCACCGGCGGCGCGACGTCCGACGTCGTCCCGGCGTACCCGTTGATCGCGTCCAGCAATTTCCCCTCGGTCCCGGAGAAGCGCGTCCAGGCCGGGCCGGTGACCCTGGAGGCCACCAGCGGCGTCGCGACCTCCCGCGGCTCGACGGCGAACGGCGCGAACACCGGCCTCGCGAGCGTCACCCGCGACCCGTCCGACGACCGCGTGACCGCCCGCGCCGAGGTCGCCGGTTCCAGCGTCGTCCTCTCCGACGCACTCGTGCTCAACGGCGTCCGCAGCGCCGCGACCGCGAGCCGCCTGCCCTCGGGGCAGATCGAACTCACCTCGTCGTTCGACGTCGCCGCGTTGACGATCGCCGGTCAGCGCGTGCCGCTCTCCGACGCCCTGACCGGCCCGGACGGCGCCCTGAGCGCCGCGACCGCCGCCGGTCGCGCGTTGCTCGACGCGCTCGCCGCGCAGGGCACGACGATCCAGTACCTGCCCGCGGAGAAGACCGAGGACGGCATCACCAGCGCCGGCCTCCGCATCCGCAGCATCCAGGCCGCGCCGCCGGAGCTCGCCTCCGGTCTCGAGCGGGTCATCGCCGAGGTGACGATCGGTCAGACCGCGGCACGCGTGACCAACCGGGCGCTGCCCCAGACCGGCGGCCTCGGCCCCGACCTCGGCACGACCCCGGCTCTCACCCCGGGCACCGGCGCCCCGGTCGACGGCGCGGTCGCGCCGGGCGTCCTGCCCGGCACCGCCCCCGGCGGGGCGGTCCCCGGCGTCGCCCCGGGCCAGGCGCAGCTCCCCGCGACCGACGTGGTGTCCGCCATCGGTTCGCCCGGTGCCCTGATCACCGACCTCGACATCGGTCGCTTCTACCTCGTACTCCTGCTCGCCGGTGCCGCCCTGCTCGCCTGGGTGCAACTGATCCGGGTGTTCGGCGGCGCCCCAGCCGCAAAGGGGACCCCGTCATGACCTACCTGCGCTGGGCGCGTACCCAGTGGGACCGCGTCGGAGCCTGGGTGTGCGTCGGCCTCGGGGTCCTGGCCCTGCTGATCGGCTGGCGGGGCGTGGCCAACGAGGCACTGACGCCGCAGCAGCTGCCGTACATCATCAGCGGCGGGATCGGCGGCCTGTTCCTGCTCGGCCTCGGCGGCATGCTCTGGATCTCGGCCGACCTGCGCGACGAGTGGCGCAAGCTCGACGCCCTGGAGCAGGCCCGACGGACAGGCGTGGACGAGCCGGCATCGTGACCGTGACGACCGACCGGCCGGTCTCTCCCCCGCGCACCCCGCGGACAGGGCGGCGTCGCCAGGACGAGCCCTGGACGCCGGCCCAGCTGCGCATCGCGGTCCTCGGCGCGGTGATCGGCACGGTCCTGCTCGTCGTCTCCTGGGTCGCGGCCGGGCGGACGGCGGACGTCGACAACCAGCTGACCTGGCTGTCGGTCGCGATCGTCGGCTTCCTGATCTTCGCCAGTGGCGGCGGGGCGCTCCTGCTCCACGGCCACCGCGCCGTCCTGCACCGCTGGGTCGTGTTCCTGGAGAGCGAGCCCGCCCCGGTCCGGGTGACGGAGCGTCAGGCCGACACCGGTTGGGTCCGGGTCGACGGCACCCGCCGGGCGCACCGGCCCGACTGCCAGCTGGTGCGGGGCAAGCGCGTCGCGCCGACGGCGGACGCGGAGATCGAGGAGCGGAACCTGCTCCGTTGCGAGGTGTGTGCCGGATGAGCATCGACGGGCTGATGCCCTTCGTCGTCATCGGGCTGGTCGCCGGCTCGCTGTACGGCCTCGCCGCCACGGGTCTCGTGCTGACCTACCGGACCTCGGGCATCTTCAACTTCGGCCACGGCGCGATCGGCGCCGCGACGGCCTACATCTTCTACGACCTGCGCGACCTGCAGGGCCTGCCCGCGACGCTCGCGGCGGTCCTCGCGGTGGGCGTCGTCGCCCCGCTCGGCGGGCTGCTGCTCGCCGGGATGGCGGGCCGACTGGCCGACGCCTCCACCGCCCGCCGCGTCGTGGCGACCGTCGGTGTCGTGCTCGCGATCCAGGGCGCGCTGCAGCTGCGGTACGGCATCACTCCCCTGCCGCTGGACACCCCGTTCCCGTCGGACACGTTCACCGCGTTCGACGTGCAGGTCGGCTACGACCAGCTCATCACCTTCGTGATCGCGGTGATCGGCGTCGGCGCTCTCGCGGCGCTGTTCCGCTTCACCGCGCTCGGGCTCGCGATGCGCGCGGTCGTCGACAACGGCGAACTGCTCTCCGAGTCCGGCCGCAGCGCGACCGTCGTCCGCGCCGGGTCGTGGGCGATCGGCTCGGCGTTCGCGGGCATGTCCGGCCTGCTGCTCGCCCCGTCGATCGGACTCGACGCGCTGCTGCTCACCCTCGTCGTCGTGCAGGCGTTCGGCGCCGCGGCGATCGGGCGTTTCGACAACATCCCGCTCACGTTCGTCGGTGGTCTCGGCATCGGCGTCGCGGCCGCGCTGCTCAACGCCCCCGAGGTGACCGACACCTTCGGCTTCCTCGAGAAGCTGCCGAGCCTCGACACCTCGCTGCCGTTCCTGGTGCTGTTCGGTGTCCTGCTGCTGACGCGCAAGGGCGGGTTCTCCGACCGCGGCGTCCCGCGCGAACCGCGCAGTCCGGTCCGCCTCCCGGCGCCCGTGGCCGCCGGCCTCGCCGGAGTGGCGGCGGTCGTGCTGATCGCCCTGCCGCACGTGATCTCCACGCGGGTGCCGGTGTACACGCTCGGCGCGGTGTTCGTCGTCGTCTACGCCTCGCTGTACCTGCTCGTCGAGGTCTCGAACCAAGTCTCGCTGTGCCAGGTCACCTTCGTGGCGATCGGCGCGACGACGTTCAGCCACGTCACGGGCAACGGCGCCCCGTGGCTGTTCGGGGTCCTGGCCGCGGCGCTGGTCGCGGTGCCGATCGGCGCGTTCGTCGCGATCCCGGCGATCCGGCTCTCCGGGCTGTTCCTCGCCCTCGCGACGCTCGGCTTCGGCATCCTCGTCGAGCAGCTCTTCTACAACCGGGCGATCATGTTCGGCGCGCTCGGCCAGCGGACGGGTGGCCGGCCCGACGCCTTCGGGCTCGACTCCGACTCCGGGTACTTCTACCTCTGCGTCGCGTTCGCGGTGGCGGCGCTCGTCGCGGTCGTCGTCATCCGGCGCAGCCGCCTCGGCCGCCTGCTCGACGCGCTCGCCGACTCCCCCATCGCGCTCGCCACCCACGGCGCCTCGATCAACATCACGCGCGTCCTGGTCTTCTGCATCTCCGCCGCGATGGCCGCGATCGGCGGCGCGCTGCTCGTCGGCGTCACCGGCTCGGTGTCCAGCAGCGGCACCAGCGCGGCCGCGTTGATCTCCTTCAACAGCCTGCTCTGGCTCGCGGTGCTCTCCTTCGTCGGCCGCAGCGCCGTGGTCTCGCCGGTGCTCGCGGCCGGCGTGCTGATCGTCGCGCCGTCGTACTTCACCGACCCGAACACCGTGCAACTGCAGACGCTTGCGTTCGGTGTGCTCGCGATCTTCTCCGCGACCTACGGGCCGGCCCTCAACCGCTTCGTCCGCGAGGACGCGGTGCGCTCGGCCGGACGCGTGAGCCGGACACCGGTCCGCGAGCGGGCGCAACTCGCGATGGGGGCGGGCCGATGAGTCTCGTGCTGCACGACGTCCACGCCGGGTACGGGGCGACCGAGGTCCTCCGCGGCGTCGACCTCACCGTGCCCGCCGGCCGGGTCGTCGCCCTGCTCGGGCCGAACGGCGCCGGGAAGACGACGCTGCTGCGCACCTGCGCCGGGACGCTGACCCCGACCGCCGGCCGCATCACCATCGGCGGCCGCGACATCACCGCCGCGCCGCCGCACAAGCGCAGCCGGCTCGGGCTGTGCCACGTCTCCGAGGGCCGCGCCGTGTTCCCCGGTCTGACGGTGCGTGAGAACCTCCGGCTGATGGCCGGTGGCCGCTTGACGCCCGAGGCCCTCGACGGGGCCGTGCAGGCGTTCCCCGTCCTCGGCAACCGACTCGACCAGGTCGCCGGCACCATGAGCGGCGGCGAGCAGCAGATGCTCGCGCTGGTCCGGGCGTACATCACCGACCCCAGCTACGTCCTGCTCGACGAGGTCTCGATGGGCCTCGCCCCGATCGTGGTCGACCAGATCTTCGAGTTCCTCCGCACCCTCGCCGCCCGCGGCACGGCCCTGCTCGTCGTCGAGCAGTACGTCGCGAAGGCGATGGGGATGGCGGACCTGGTCTACCTGTTGAACCGCGGCAACGTCGACTTCGCCGGTGAGCCCGGCGAACTCGACGCCGACGAACTGGCGGCCCGCTACCTGGGGGCGGCGTGACGACACGTCCGACCCGTCCCCGGATCCGCCTCGCACCGAAGGAGTCCACCATGCGCCGACCGATCCGCGCGTTCGCGGCCACCTCCGTCGCGCTCGCCCTGCTCGCGGGCTGCGGCGGCCAGCTCTCCGACGCCGAGGTTCTCGAGGCCAACGGCGCGGCCCCCGCGGCACCGGGTGCCGCTCCCGGCAGCGTCCCCGGCACCGTCCCCGGTGCGGTCCCGCCCGGCACGGACCCCGCCGCACCTCCCGCGGCCGACCCCAACGCCCCCGCCCCGGCGGACCTGCCGAACGGCGCCCCCGCTCCCGGTGCGACGACCGCGCCCGGGACGGCGAGCGGCGGCAACACCGGTGGGAAGAGCGGCGGCAAGGCGACGACGAAGCCGGGCGCGGGCACCGAGACCCAGGGCAGCGCCGTCGGGACGCCGGGCCAGACCGGGCCGATCGTGATCGGCTCCGTCGGCAACTACAGCGGTCCGGCCGGCGCCGCGCAGGCCGGCATCCCGCGCGGGGTGCAGGTGTGGGCCGCGGACGTCAACAGTCGCGGCGGCCTGTTCGGACGTCAGGTGCAGGTGGTCGTCGTCGACGACGGTGGCGACCCCGCCCGCTACACCAGCGCGGTGCGCGACCTCGTCGAGAACCGCAAGGCGGTCGCGTTCGTCGGCAACGGCGCCTCGCTGTCGATGAAGGGCGGCACGAACTACCTGCAGTCCAACAAGATCCCCGTGATCGGCAGCGACTGCTCGGTGCCGGAGTGGTTCACCAGCCCGGTGTACTTCCCGCAGTGCACGCGGTTCGAGGAGCAGGTCCGCAACATCATGGTCGCGGGCAAGAAGGTCTCCGGGAAGAGCAAGTTCGGCTTCGTCGCCTGCAGCGAGGCCAACGCCTGCACGAGCCAGAAGCCGATCCTGCTCAACCAGGCGAAGGCCGCCGGTGTCGACCTCGTCTACAACGCGGACGTCAGCCTGACGCAGGTGGACTTCACCGCCGAGTGCCGCAACGCCCAGCGCGCCGGGGTCGACCTGTTCTACGTCGCGGCCGACCCGAACACGCTCGGCCGGGTCGCACGGTCGTGCGCGCGCCAGAACTTCAACCCGCGGTACGTCCAGGTGGCGGTCTCCGTCGGCCCGGCGTCGAAGGACCTGCAGGGCGTCGGCGACCTGATCGCCTCGCTCCCGCTGTTCCCGTTCGCGGGCGGCAGCGGCCCCGCGATCGACGCGTACACCAAGGCGCTCGCGCAGTTCTCCGGCGCGCAGCCTGGTCCGGCCGAGGCCTACGGCTGGGCCGCCGGGAAGCTGTTCGAGAAGATCGCGACCGACACCGCCCGCGCGGACCAGAAGCTCACGCCGGCCGGGCTCGTCGCCGCCGGGAGCAAGATCAAGGGCGAGACGCTCGGCGGCCTCACTCCCCCGCTGAACTTCACCGGCGGCAAGGCCGTCCCCGGCGACTGCTACTTCGTGGTGCAGGCGAAGGGCGGCAAGTGGACGACTCCGTTGGGCAGCAAGGCCCAGTGCAACGGGAGCTGACGACGTGCGCATCCTGATCACCGGGGTCAGCGGCCTCGTCGGCCTCGCCACGGCCCGGCGGCTCGTCGGCGCGGGGCACGACGTGCTCGGCGTCAGCCGGTCCGCGCCGCTCGAGCTCCCCCGCGGGGCACGGCACCGCTCGCTCGACGTCCGGGACGCGGCCGGCCTGCGCGAGGCGGCCGCGGGCGTGGACGCGATCCTGCACTGCGCGTTCATGCTCGACGACCGGGCCGGGGCCGACGCGATGACGGCGGTCAACCTCACCGGGACCGCGAACGTCCTCGCGGCCGCGGAGGCAACGGGCGCGCGCCGCGTCGTGTTCCTGTCGTCCTCGACGGTGTACGGCGGGCACCCGGAGCGCTACCGACGCACGCTGCGCGAGGCCGACGGGCCGCACCCGCACCCCGACCACCCCTACGCCCACCAGAAGATCCGGTGCGAGCAACTGCTGGCCGAGGCGACCGAGCGCGGGCTGGAGACGCTCGCCGTGCGCTCGGGCGTCATCCTCGGCCGCGGGACGGACAACCGGCTCCAGGAGGCCCTCGCCGCCCCGGCGCAGGTCGCGCCGCCGGACGCCCTGCCGTGGCAGCTGATCCATCACGACGACCTCGCGCGGTTCCTCGTCGGCGCGCTCGAACCCGGGGCGCCGACCGGGGTCGTCAACGTCGTCGCGCCGGACGGGGTCCCGTTGCGCGACCTCGCCGCGGCCCTCGGTCGCCCGGCCGTGCCGGTGCCGACGTCGGTGCTGCGGAAGGCGACCAAGCTCCCCGGCGTCCGGATCGCGGCCGGCGAACTCGAGTTCGCCTTCGGCATGCCCCAGCTGGACACCACCCGCCTGACCGAGGAGTTCGGCTTCACCCCGGCGTGGTCGTCGGCGGAGACCGCGGAGGACACCCGTCTCGCCGTGATGGGCCGGTCGACGTTCCGCGGCCGGGTGCGTTCCCTGCCGGGCCGGACGGGTTACGACCACCAGGTCGTCCCCGGCTCGGTCGGCCCCGCCGACGGCGCGCCGCTGGCCTGGGCCGCCGACAATGCGACGCGGGGTCAGTTCGACACCCCCGTCGACCCCCGCTTCCCGGTCTACTCGCAGACCAACCTCTCCGAGGCGCTGCCGGGCCCGTGCACCCCGCTGACCATCGACGTCCAGGGTCGCGGTCTGCGCGGCACGACAACCGCCGTCGCGCGGTTGCTCGGCCTGCCCGAGCCGCTGCGCACCGAGGCGTGCGCACGTCTGCAGGCCGTGCACGGACACTGCTTCTACATCAACGCCAGCGGCACCTGGCAGCTCGCGGCGCAGATGCCCGGCACCTCCCCCGACGCCCTCGCCGACCAGTGGGTGGGCCGGCACGTGGCCGAGCTGCCGGGTGCGAAAGCCGCGATCCCCGGCACCTGGAAGGCGCCGGCGGTCGGGACGCTGCAGCGGGTCCGTTCCGTGGCCGGGGCCGGCGTCGGGATGCTCGCCCTCGCCGCGTCGGTGAAGCGCGACGTCGCCGAACTGCGCCGTCAGGTCGCCCGGTTGACCGCCCTCGCCGACCGGGCGGACGACCTGCCGCCGCAGCGGCTCGCGCTCGGCGCCCTGCTCGCCACCGACGTCCTCGCCTGGGCGTGGACGGTGCAGGGCCAGCTCAACCTCGTCTCCGGCGCCGTGCTCGACCGCGCCGGGTCCGCGGACGGGCCGGCCCACGCCGAGCTGCCGAGCGCCGCGACCCTGCGCGGGGTCACGGACCTCGCGCGCACGGCGGCGCGCACCTCGGGCCTGATCGAGGTCCTCACCGACGCCGCCCCCGGCCGCGCCGAGCGGGTGCAGCAGCAGTTCCCGGCCTTCTGGGCCGAGGTCACGCGCGCGCTGCAGGCGTTCGGCCACCGCGGCCCGGGCGAGGCCGAGCTCGCCTCCCGCCGCTTCGGCGACGACGTGGACCGGCTGCTCGCGACCGTCGGCCGCGCTGCGCGCTCGGTGTCGGCGGCGGCGCCGCACACCGCCCCGGGCCGGCGTTCGCCCCTGCGCCGGTATGCGGACCACCTGCTGCACCTGCGGGAGGACAACCGTGATCTGACGGTCCGTGTGATGTCGGCGTTGCGCCGGCTCGCGCTCGCGCAGGGTGCGCGGATGACCGCCGCGGGCCGGCTCGCCGACCCGGAGGACGTGTTTTACCTGCTGCGCGACGAACTCGCCGACCCGCCCGCCGACGCGATCGAACGCGTCCGCGCCCGGCGGGCCGAGCGCGAGCGCCTGGCCGCGCTCGGCATGCCCGCGGTGTTCGCCGGCACCTGGGCGGCGCGACCCGGCACGATCCCACTGGAGGCCGGCGAGAGTTTGTCCGGCATCGGCATCGGCGGCGGCAAGGTCCGGGGACGGGTTCGCGTCGTCGGCCCCGACACGGTCGAGGAGTTCGAGCCCGACGAGGTGCTCGTCGCCCACGTCACCGACATCGGGTACACCGCGCTGTTCGGCTACGCGGCCGCGGTCGTCACCGACCTCGGGGGCCTGATGTCGCACGCGGCGCTGGTCGCCCGCGAGTACGGCGTCCCCTGCGTCGTCGACACGCAGGAGGCCAGCGATCGGCTGGTCACCGGCGCCCTGGTGGAGGTGGACGCCGATGCCGGCACGGTGACGGTGCTCGAGTCGGCGACCGCGTCCGACGGAACGGAGGTCTCGGCGTGACGTCAGCAGAAATCCGCGGCTGCCCGGTGGTCCACGACGAGACCAAGCCGGAGCCCGCGCCCTTCCCCGGTCTGTTCGCGCGCTTCGACGCCTACCGCGACCACGACTCCTCGGTGCTGTGGTCCACCGACGCCCAGGGCTACTGGATCTTCACCGACCACGCGACGATCCTCGAAGGCCTACGCCAGACCGACCTGTGGTCGTCGAAGGTCATCACCGTCACCGACCCCGAGCCGCGGATGCTCTGGATCCCCGTCATGCTCGACGCCCCCGAGCACGTGCGCTGGCGCAACCTGCTCGCCGCCTGGTTCACCCCGCGCCGGGTGAAGTCGATGGCCGACGAGCACCGTCGCCTGGCCGCCGACGTGGTCGCCGGCATCGCCGACCGTGGCCGGTGTGACGTGGTGTCAGACTTCGCGCGCGTCTACCCGTCGACGATCTTCCTCTCGCTGATGGGGATGCCGCAGTCGATGCTCGGGCAGTTCTACGAGTGGGAGCACGACCTGCTCCACCTCACCCCCGCCGAGGACCCCGGCAACGAGCGCCGCAACGCCGCCGGCGGCCGTATCCAGAAGTACTTCCGCGAGCTCCTCGCCGAGCGGCGGGCCGAGGCCGACGCCGAGGCGGCTGACATCGTCCGCGCCGCGCTGTCGTGGGAGTTCGACGGCCGGCCCGTCGACGACGCCGACCTGCTGAACTGCCTGCTGCTGCTGTTCATGGCCGGCCTCGACACCGTCGCGAACGAGCTCGCGTTCGCCCTGCACCACCTCGCCACGCACCCGGCGGACCGGGAGCGCTGCGTGGCGAACCCCGACCTCTGGCCGGTGCTCGTCGAGGAGGTACTGCGCGTCTACCCGTCCGTGCAGACCGCACGCAAGGCGACGCGGGACGCCGAGTTCGCCGGCGTGCAGGTGCGCCAGGGCGACATGGCACTCTTCCCGCTCGCGGCCGCCGGCCGTGACCCGAAGGTGTTCGCCGACTCGCTGCGGGTCGACCTCGACCGGACGACGGCCGAGGGCCGGCACCTGACGTTCGGGTCCGGGCCGCACCACTGCCTCGGCGCGCACCTCGCGCGGCAGGAGATGGTGCTCGCGCTGGAGGAGTGGCACCGCCGCATCCCGACCTACCGACTGCGCGAGACGCCGCTGCTCGAGGGCGCGCAGGTGTGGGGCCTGACCGGGCTGGAGCTCCAGTGGTGACGCAGCCGATGCGCGAGTGGGGCCTGCCCTGGCCCGGTCCCGAGACGGCCACCGCGGCCGAGGCGGCCGGCGCCGCGGCGTTCTGCGCCGGGGAGTTCGCCGACCACGACTCCTACGTCGCCTCGGCGCTGATGGCCGCCAGCACGTCGCGGGCGAGGTTCGGCCCGGGCATCGCGTACGCGTTCACCCGCTCCCCGTTCTCGCACGCCTCGGCGGTGCGCCACCTCGCGAACGTCGCGCCGGGCCGCGTCTTCCTCGGCCTCGGCAGCGGGACGCCGCGGATGAACGGCGACTGGTTCTCGGTCGAGGCGTCGCGGCCCGCGGCGCGGATGACCGACCTGGTGCAGGCAATCCGCGCGTACCTGACCGCGGAGAACGGCGAGAAGATCCAGCACTCCGGCGAGTTCTACTCGATCGACGCGGCGATCGGAGCTCCGGTGCTGGGCAAGCTCGACGTCCCGATCGTCCTCGGCGCGTTCAACCCCGTCATGCTGCGCACGTGCGGCCGCGTCGCCGACGGCGTCCTCGGCCACGGGCTGTTCACCGACCGCTGGTGGGCCGAGACCGTCAACCCCGCGCTGGCGGCCGGGGCGGCCGACGCCGGCCGCGACCCCGCGACCCTGCTGCGCTGGGGCTGGGTGATCACCGCCGTCGACGACGCCGACCCCGACCGCGCCGTGCTCGACGCGCGTCGGCAGGTGGCGTTCTACCTGACCGTGAGAACCTACGACCGGCTGGTCGAGCTGCACGGCTGGCAGGAGCAGGTGGGGGCGATCCGGGCCGCGTTCCGGAGCGGCGACACGGAGGGGATGGCGCGAGCGGTGGACGACGAGATGCTCGCCGCGATCGCCGTCTGCGGCAGTAGCGCGCAGGCCCGCGAGACCCTCGCCGCCCGCACGCATCTGCCCGAGCTCGGCTTCCTCGCGCCGCCGTCGTTCCTGGTCGGCCGTCGACGCAAGGCCGGCTACGAGGCCGCCGCGATCGAGCTCGGCCGCACGCACTGCGCACCGGCCGACGGAACGGGAGGGTGACCATGTCGACGAACTCGTTGGCCCCGCTGATGAGCGCGGGCACCGGACGGTCGCTGCGGTCGCCGAAGACGGCGGAGCTGGTCGCCGCGACGCTGCGCCGCATGATCGTCACCGGGCAGCTCGGCGAGGGCGACTTCCTCCCCCACGAGGCCGAGCTGATGGCGCACTTCGGCGTCTCGCGGCCGACGCTGCGCGAGGCCGTACGTGTGCTGGAGTCCGAGCGCCTGGTCGAGGTGCGCCGCGGCAGCCGGACCGGCGCGAAGGTCTGCGTCCCCGGGCCGGAGATCGTGGCCCGGCCCGCGGGGCTGCTGCTCGAGCTGGCCGGCGCGACCGTCGCCGACGTCTACGCCGCGCGCATGGAGATCGAGCCCGCGGCCGCGCGCCTGCTCGCCGAACGCGGCGGCGCCGACGCGGCCGCCGAGCTCGAGGCGCTGATCCCCGACTCCCCCGAGTACCGCGACGACCCGGCCGCGCTCGCGCGCGCGACCGCGATCTTCCACCGGCGGATGGTCGAGCTCTCCGGCAACACGACGCTCGGCATCGTCGCCGGGATGCTCGACGAGATCACCGAGCGCGCCACGCGGGCCGCGGTGACCGAAGAGGTCGAGGGCCTGTCCGAGACGGCGTTCCGCAAGATGGTGCGGTCCTACGCGAAGCTGGTCGAACTCGTGCGCGACGGCGACGCCCCCGGGGCCGAGGCCCACTGGCGCCGGCACATGCGCGGCGCCGGTGAGGCCCTGCTCGCCGGGCGCGCCGACACCCCGGTGCTCGATGTCCTCGACTGACGGTGCGTCCAAGGTCCCGCCGGTCGTCGTCTTCGACGTGGGCGGGGTCCTCGCTGGTGACCCGTTCGGACCGCTGGACGCGTACTGCGCGAGCGTCGGCATCGCGTCGTCGATGGAGCCCTACTTCCGCGGGGACGCCGACTTCGCCGCTCTCGAGGTCGGCGAGCTCGGTCTGCGCGAGTGGTTCGGCGGGTTCCTGCGCCGGGTCGAGGCCGAGCACGGCGTCCGGCTCGACGTCCAGGCCGTCGCCGCCGCGCTGCGTGAGGCTCGGGCCCTGCGGCCGGAGATGATCTCCCTCGTCGGCGAGCTGATGCAGCATCACCGCATCGCGGTGCTGACCAACAACACCGCCGCCAACGACGACTTCCTCGTCGACATGTTCCAGCGCGGCGCGCCGGGCGGGCTGCCCGCAGGCGCCGTCGACCTGATCTGCAACAGTGCCGCACTGAAGCTGCGCAAGCCCGACCCGGGCATCTACGTCGAGCTGCTGCGCCGTCTGGAGTGCCCGGCCGCCGACGTGGTGTTCGTGGACGACTTCGCCGAGAACCTGCCGCCGGCGCAGGAGCTGGGGATCCGGACGATCCACTTCTCCGACCCGGCGCAGTGCCGCCGGGAGCTCGCCGCGCTGGGGGCGCGCGTCAGCGCGGATCCCCCAGCCCGAGCGAACGCCCGATGATCTCCTTCATGATCTCGGTCGACCCGCCGTAGATCGTCTGCGCCCGCGCGTCCGCGTAGGCCTTGGAGACCGGGTACTCGAGCATGAACCCGTAGCCGCCGTGCAGCTGCAGGCAGCGGTCGATGACCTTGTTCTGCAGCTCGGTGGTCCAGTACTTCGCGCGCGCGGCCTCGACCTCGGAGAGCTTCCCGGCGACGAGCTCGGACACGCAGCGGTCGAGGTAGACCTGCGCGATGCCGACCTCGGTGTCGAGCTCGGCGAGGACGAACCGGCTGTTCTGGAACGTGCCGATCGGGCGGCCGAACGCGGTGCGGGTCTTCACGTACTCCAGCGTCTGGTCGAGGATCTCGCGCGCACTCGCGACCGCGTGCACCGCGATCGAGAGCCGCTCCTCGGGCAGGTTCGCCATCAGCACCGCGAAGGCGCCGTTGACCTCACCGACAACGTTCGCCGCGGGGACGCGGACCTCGTCGAAGTTGAGCTCGGCGGTGTCCTGCGCGCGCAGCCCGAGCTTCTCCAGCTTGCGGCCGCGGGTGAATCCCGGCATGTCGCGCTCGACGGCGAGCAGCGACATGCCCCGGTGCGCGGGGGCGTCCGGGTCGGTGCGGGCGACGACCAGCACGAGGTCGGCGTGGATGCCGGAGGAGATGAAGATCTTGTTGCCCGTCAGGATCCAGTCGTCGCCGTCCCGGACGGCGCGGGTCTGGATGCCCTGCAGGTCGCTGCCGGTGTTGGGCTCGCTCATCGCGACGGCGACGATCAGCTCGCCCCGCGCCGCGGCGGGGAGCCAACGGGCCTTCTGCTCGTCCGTGGTCTGGCGGACGAGGTAGGGCGCGATGATGTCCGACTGCAGCGAGAACGCCGGGCCGCTCGCGCCGGCGCGCACGGCCTCCTCGTTCGCGACGACGTTGAAGCGGAAGTCGTCCACTCCCCCGCCGCCGAACTCCTCGGGCAGGTTGAAGCCGAGCACGCCCTGCTTCGCGGCCTGGACGTAGACCTCCCGGTCGACGATGCCGTTGGCCTCCCACTCGGCGTGATGAGGCGTCACGTGCCGGGCCAAAAACTCACGGCAGGTCTGACGGAACTGCTCGTGCTCAGGCTCGAACAGGGTGCGTGGCAGCACGGGTATCTCCTCAGGCGGGGGCGGGCGCGCCCGCGACCAGCGCCGCCTCCACCATCGCGGTGAGGGCGGTGCGGTCGACCTTCATCGACGCGCTGCGCGGGAGCGCGGGCAGGATCACGACGGCGGTCGGGACCTCGTAGGCGGTCAGGTGGGCGCGGCAGAACTCGCGCAGGTCCTCGGGGTCGGGCGCCTCGACGTGCGGCTCGAGCTCGACGGCCGCGACCGGCACCTGGCCGAGCCGGGAGTCGGGCAGCCCGAGGACTGAGGCCTCGCGGACCGCGGGGTGCTTCATGAGCGCGGCCGCGACGACGACCGGCGAGATCTTGAACCCACCGCGGATGATGACGTCGTCCGCGCGGCCGACGATCCAGACGAAGCCGTCATTGTCGATGCGCGCCAGGTCGTTGGTGCGGACCCAGTCGGTGCGCCCGGCCTGCGGGGTGCGGACCTCGAGCTGGCCGACCTCGCCGGTGGCGGTGGGGGCGCCGTCGGACGTGACCGTGCGGAGGCTGACGCCGGGGAACGCGCGCCCGACGCTGCCCTTCTTCGCGGTGGCGTACTGGCGGTGGTCGGCGATCGACCAGCCGGCGACCGCACCGGAGAACTCGGTGGCGCCGTAGACCGAGAGGATCGGAATGCCGAACCGCGCGGTGAACTCCTCCGACAGGGCGGGGTCGAGCGGCGCGGTGCCGGAGTTCAGCGCGCGGAGGCTGGAGAGCTGTTCACGCGGGACGTCGGCGTCGAGCACGGCGCGGATCGCCGCGGGCGGCAGACCCGTCACCGGCGGCCGGTGCTTCGCCACCGCCGCCACCCAGGCGTCGACCGTGAAGCGCGGAAGCAGGACGAACGGCCGCGCCTCGCACAGGCCCTGGAGCACGCCCCAGAGGCCGCTGATGTGCACCAGGGGCAGTGCCACCAGGCCGGGGCGGCCGGAGAGCAGCGGCTGGTCGGCGGCGGTGCCGCGGGTGTGCGCG
Source organism: Sporichthya brevicatena (assembly GCF_039525035.1). Classification (NCBI taxonomy): domain Bacteria; kingdom Bacillati; phylum Actinomycetota; class Actinomycetes; order Sporichthyales; family Sporichthyaceae; genus Sporichthya; species Sporichthya brevicatena. The sequence goes on along the minus strand of NZ_BAAAHE010000014.1, from coordinate 49,871 downwards.
AGCGCGCTGGCGAGCGAGACCTCGAGCTGACGGAACGTCAGGGCGATGCGCTTCGGGCTGCCCGTCGTGCCGCTGGTGAAGATCTCGACCGCGACGTCGCCGGGCTTCGCGTCGATGCCCGCGCCGGGTTGGGCCGGCGCAGTGTCGGCGTCAGCGGCGTCGGAAAGCGGGAGGAGCGGCACCCCGGCCAGCGGAGCGGTGAACCCGGGGTCGGCCAGCAGGGCCGGCGGGGCGAGGACGAGGTCGGGCTTCGCGGCGACCGCCGCGGCGGCGACGCGCGGCGCCGGCTGCATGGGGTTGAGCGTGAGAATCGGGCGACCCGAGCCGAGCGTCGCCAGCAGCGCCGCGACCGAGGCCGGCCGGTTGCCGAGGACGACGGCGACGCGGACGTGCTCGCCGGCGGTCGCCGCCTCGATCCGCGCCTCGAGCTGCGCTGCGTGGCGCGAGACCTCGCCCCACGTCCACCACCGGCCCTCGTACTCGACGAGCGGGGCGTCGGCGGGGGCGTCGCGCAGTCGGCGCAGCGCCTCGACGAGGGCTGTCATGCGCTCGTCGAGTTCCGGGCGACGATGCGTGCGGCCCGGCGGCGGAGGTCGTCGTCGGCCTGCGGGAGCACGACCGGCCCGTTCGCGCGCGACGGCAGGACCACCCGGGCCGTGCCCGTCACGGTGTCCTCGCCGCGCTGGTTGGTGCATCTCACGTCGAGCCGGACCTCGCCGGTGGCGGGGTCGGTGGCGGTCACCGTCCCCCGGCAGGTCTGCACGTCGCCGTGGAAGTTGAAGCTGCGGACGCGGATGTCGAGCTCGGCGGCGAAGCCGTCGTCGCCGACCCAGTCGGTGAGCAGGTGCGCGAGCCAGGCGGTGCGCATCTGGCCGTAGTCGTAGGGGGCCGGGATGCCGATCTCCTTGGCCCAGTCCTCGTCCCAGTGCAGGCGCTGCACGACGTTCGGGACGCCGTAGCGGTCCTTGCTGAAGAACGCGGGCATGCGCTGGCGCAGCTGGTGCGCGTACCGCAGCGGACCGCCGCCGTAGCCGACCCAGCCGAACGCCTGGTGGAAGCAGATGATGTCGACGACCGTGAGCGGGCCCTTGGTCAGCGGGGCCAACTCCTCACCCACCGTCACGTCCTCGACGAAGCGGGGGTTCGCGCCCCGGCGCTCCTCGGCGGCGTAGGCGGCCTCGACCTCGGCGAGCGACTCGTCGTCCCAGCGCTGACGCTCCCAGTCCGAGAGCTTGCCGGACTTCTTCGAGCCACCGCGCTCGGCGCTGATGTAGGTCTCGTCGCGCGTCGCGAGCGGTCCGCCGTCGGCGTCGACGTAGAGGGTGCGGTAGGTCTCCAGGACCGACCGACCGCCGGAGAAGCTCGACTGCTTCTCGACGACGTCCTGGGTCCAGGTCGCGCAGAAGACCGGAGCGTCCGGGCGGACCGGCGCGTACCAGGTCCACTTGACGCCGGAGAAGTACTTGCCGACGCCGCGGAACAGACCGCGGAACAGTTCCTTGGTCTCGGGGTCGGTCGGCTTGGGCGTCTCGTCGATTCCGGTGCTGATCAGGTAGGTGGGCGGCGCGATCAGCCCGCGCCAGCGCGTGTGCCGCCCGTAGTCGGGGTCGTGGAACAGCGGATTGTCGTCGCCGATGCCGAACGCGAAGTGACTGATCGACGAGGCGTCGGGAACCTTGTTCCACGGCACGTCACGCTGATAGGCCGGGATGCCGATCTGCCGCCGGGCCCGCTCCACGTCCTCGTCAGTGATCCGCGCGGAAACAGCAGCATCGGGTTCGGTCACGGCAGACGAATCCATACCCTTAAAGTAGGCTGACTTGTCTTACTACGTCAACTAACTCGACGGTCTCCCGGGAGGGTGCATGGCGGGCGACGAACGGACCGAGGAGGGCCAGGCCCTGGCCGAGATGGTTCGGTCCTGGCTGACCCGGTCCGACCCGGTTCCGGCCCTGCGCGCCCGCCTGGACGCGGGGACGTCGGCGTTCGAGCGCGCCGACCTCCGTCCCGCCGCCGAGGCGGGCCTGCTCGGCCTGCTGCTGACCGACGCCGGGGGCACGCTCGCGGACCTCGCCGTCGTGGTCGAGGAAGCCGGCCGCGGCCTGTCGCCGTTGCCACTCGCCGAGCTCGCGATCGCGGCGCGGTTGCTCGAGGAGCTCGGCGACGACCGGGCCGCCGCGGTCGCGGACGGGTCGCTGGTCGTGGTCCCGGTGGCGTCCGCCGAGCCGGTGTGCGGGCTGCCCGAGGCGGACGCGGTCGTGCTGGTCGGGCCCCGGCCGGAGGTCCGGCCGGCCACCGAGCTCGACATCGCCCGGCGCTCGCTGCTCGACCTGAGCCGGTCGTGGGGGTCGGTGTCGTTCCCCGGTCCGCCCGCCGGCCCGTCGACCGGGCCGGTCGTGGACGCGCTCGCGCTGCTGCGGGTTGTCGACGCCGTCGGGGCCGCGGACCGACTGCTGGAGATGACGGTGCGTTACGTCAGCGAGCGGGAGCAGTTCGGCCGTCCCGTCGGGAGCTTCCAGGCCGTGAAGCACCAGGCGGCGGACATGGGGTTGCAGGTCGCGGCGGCGCAGGCGATCACCCGCGAGGCCGCGGCGGCGTTCTCGTGGACGTCGCCGGCGGAACACGCCCGGGCCGTCGCGGCGGCGTGCGCGTACGCCGGGGCGGCCGCGGCGCGGGTCGCGTCGACGGCGCTACAGCTGCACGGCGGCATGGGCTTCACCTGGGAGCACGACGTGCACCTGCTGCTGCGGCGCGCGAAGACCGACGAGCTGCTCGACGGCACCCCCGGCACCCACGCCCGGCGACTGGTGGAGGTCTGACGTGGCTGACTCCTCGAACGCGGGCCTGGAGGCCTTCCGCGCCCGGGTGCGCGAAGTCATCGCGAAGCACGCGCCGGACGTCCCGCCGCGGGCGGGGATCCGCAGCGCCGAGGACGAACGCGAACTGGCCGAGCTCCGGGCCTGGAACCGCGCGCTGTTCGACCACGGCCTGATCGGCGCGGACTGGCCGGCCGAGTACGGCGGGCGCGACGACCACGAGCCGATGCAGGACGTCGTGGTCGTCGAGGAGATCGCACGGGCGCGCCTGCCGCGTCCGTTCAGCGGGGCGACGCTCGCCTCCCGGGCGTTGCTCGACCACGGGTCGGAGGAGCAGCGCGCGCGGTACCTGCCGGGGATCCGGTCCGCGACCGAGCTGTGGTGCCAGCTGTTCAGCGAACCGGGCGCGGGGAGCGACCTCGCGTCGCTGCGGACCAAGGCCGTCCCCCAGCCCGACGGCAGCTGGCGCGTCACCGGGCAGAAGGTCTGGACCACCGACGGGCACTGGGCCGACTTCGGGTACCTGCTCGCCCGGACCGACCCCGACGCCCCGAAGCACAAGGGGATCTCGGCGTTCGTGCTCGACATGCGCGCGCCGGGCGTGACGGTCCGTCCGCTCCGCGAGCTGACCGGGACCGCCGACTTCAACGAGGTGTTCCTCGACGACGTCCCCGTCCCCGCCGACGCGATGATCGGCGCACCCGGCCAGGGCTGGCTGATCGCGAACTCGACCCTCGCGCACGAGCGCGCCGCGGTCGGTGCCGCGGTCGTCGGGCTGCAGCAGGGCGTCGAAGCCCTGACGGCGCTGGCCCGCACCGTGACCCGCGACGGTCGCCCCGCGATCGAGGACGGCGCGGTGGTCGAGACCCTCGGCATCCTCGCGGCGGAGGTCGAGGCCCTCGCGGCCCTCGTCCGCGGCGGCCTCGCCCGCTGGGTCGCCGGCACCAGCCGGATCACCGACGCCCCCTACGCGAAGCTGATGTTCAGCGAGCTCAACCTGCGGATAGCGGAGTTCGGGCTCGAGCTCCTCGGCCCCACCGGCCCCGCCCTCGCCGACGACCCCGCCGCCGTCGAGGCCGGCCGCTGGCAGGACGAGTGGCTCTACGCACGGGCGTACACCATCGCGGGCGGGAGCAGCGAAATAATGCGCACCCTGATCGCCGAACGAGGCCTCGGCCTCCCCCGCTCCCCCTGACCCTCCCCTGGAGATGACATCTCCACCGACGAACGCCGATCCCGAGTGGAGATGACATCTCCACCTCATCCCGCCCCGTTCGTTGGAGATGACATCTCCAACGAAACCAGCCTCCGCCGGTGGAGATGACATCTCCAGTGGGGGTGACACCCTTTCTGGCGCCAGAAAGGGTGTCACCCCCTACTGCGCAGTAAGGGGTGTCACCCTTTCTTCGCATCCGGCAGGGCAAGGGCGGCGAGGGCGCGTTTGAGCTCTCGGGCGGTGGCGCGGAGCCGGGCGGCGGGGAGGGTCTCGTCGCCGAGGCCGAGGAGGCCCTCGACGATCGCGCGGACCGCGAGAACCTGGGCCGGGGTGGCGCGGGCGAGCAGGGTCGACCAGAACTCGCTCAGGGTGTCCTGGACGCCGGAGAGCTCGGCGAGCTCGGGGTGCCGGCGGACGTCCTGCTCGATCACCGCGAAGAACCGGGCGACGCGGGGGTGCTCGCGGCGCAGGACGCAGACGACGTCGAGGATCGAACCGAGGCGGCCGTCCATCGTCTCGGCCGTGTCGGCGGCGGCGCGGAAGCGGCCGACGACCTCGGCGTAGGCGGTCTCGGCGACGGCTATGTACAGCCCGGCCTTGTTCTCGAAGTGGTGGTACAGCGCCGGGGCGGTCACGCCCGCGTCGGTGAGGATCGCGCGGACGCTCGCCCCGGCGTACCCGGCGGCGCTGAAGTGGTCGGCGCCGGCACGCAGCAGCGCGTCGCGGCTCACCCGCGCCCGCGGGTGTCGAGACCCTCGGCGCGGATCCGCTCGGGGAAGAACTCGATCCAGCAGAAGCCACTGTCGAGCGGACGGTCGTCCCCGACGCAGCGGACGATCACCGACTGGGACTGGTACCCCGCCCACCGCGCCTCGGCGAAGCTGGTGAACCGGCCGCCCTCGGCGCCGACCATCGAGTACCTCACGCCGTCGATGTCGTACTCGGCGTCGACGATGAAGCCGTCGGAGTCGAGTTCGAACTCCACCCCGACGCGGTCGGTCTTCGCGACCAGCTCCCCGTTCGCGAACGTGGCCGCACCCGACCAGCCCTGACGGCCCTTCACGAGGACGCCGTACTCGATGGTTCCGTCGCCGAGCTTGTTGGCGAACACGCCCCACGCGAGCTCAAGGTCGGTGAAGTACCGGTACTCCTTCCACTCCTGGCCGGCGGCGAAGTACCCGTGGTCGAGGCCGATGAAGCCCTCGCACGCCTTTCCGTCGATGACGCCGGTGACCCAGTAGATCTGCGTCGTGTAGAACAGCGGCTCGTCGCGCGCGGGCATGTAGTGCTGAAAGCCGGGACCCTGCAGCGGACCGGAGAGCTCGAACAGCTCGCCCTCGTTCCAGACCAGGTGCTCGTCGTCGAGCTCGATCGACATCGGGTGGCTGGTGATCCCGAACTGCGGCGCGAGCTTGTGCATCAGGTGATTCGTCCAGCGGCGGCGGTCCGGCTCGATCAGCCGCAGTGCCTCACCGCGCGAGGCGTTCAGCGCCTGCGGGTGCAGCGCGATGTGGCCACTCTCGTTCGACATCATCCAGAGCCCACCGGTCATGGGCCCGCAGAACTTGCGCTCGAGCATCCAGGTCTTGCCGTCGGAGTCACGCAGACCGCCGTACAGGTACTGGCTCTGCAGCGTCAGGCCGTGGCGCAGGTCGCCGGGGTGCAGGTCGCGGAGTTTGGGGTCGTAGGTGTCGACCACCGCCTGGAACGAGAAGTCTCCGTAGCGGGGGTGGGAGCCGGACATCGGGCCTCCAAGGAACACGGGACGTGTTATAACGATCGTTATATTGCTCCGGACGTCCTCCAGGATCAAGGCTTCGCGGATGAGATTCACCGTCGACTACCCCGTCTCCGCCCCCGGCTACGACCCGGCGATCCTCCGCCCGGAGGGAATGGCGACGATCGCGCGCACCGCCGACGAGCTCGGCTACGGGGCGCTCGCGTTCACGGACCACCCCGCCCCGTCGCAGAAGTGGATGGACGCCGGCGGGCACGAGTCGCTCGACATCTTCAGCGCCCTCGGCTTCTGCGCCGCGCACACGACGCGCATCAAACTGATGACGTACCTGCTCGTGCTCCCCTACCGGAACCCGTTCCTCACCGCGAAGGGGCTGATCACGCTCGACCTGCTCTCCGAGGGCCGCGTGATCGCCGGGGTCGGGACGGGCTACCTCCGCTCGGAGTTCCGGGCCCTCGGGGCCGACTTCGCCGTGCGGAACGCCCTCTTCGACGAGGCGGTGGAGGTGCTCCGCGGCGTCTTCCGGCAGTCGCCGTTCAGCTTCGAGGGCGAGCACGTGCAGGCGTCCGACGTCGCCGCGCTCCCCCGGCCCGTGCAGCCGGGCGGGCCGCCGCTGATCGTCGGCGGCGCGAGCCGCGTCGCCCGCGAGCGCGCGGCCCGGCTCGACGGCTGGACGCCACTGATCACCACCCCCGAGGAGGCGGCGTCGATCCGCTCACCGCAGATCTCGACGGTCGAGGAACTCGGCCGGCAGATCGCCGAGGTGCGCGAGGCCGCGGGCCGGGACCTGTTCCTCCAGACCCACACCCCGCAGACGGCGTACCTCAGCGGCGGCTTCTCGGTCGAGGAGCACCGCGACCACCTCGGCCGCCTCGCCGAGGCGGGGGTCGGCCACTTCGTGGTTCGTCCGACGGGGGCGAGCGTCGAGGCCGTCGTCGACGAACTGCACACCTACGCGGACACGTTCTTCGGCTGACGAGGCATCTGACTCCGCGTCGGAAGGTCGACGTTCGTCCGCAGACCCGGCGCCGCGGCCACCACGAGCGGAATCGCGTGCACCGCCCGCATCGCGGTGCCGAGGACGCCCTGGTCGGTGGGGTCGAGCCCTTCACCGCCGAGGGACATGGTCACGTCGACCTCGGGGGTGCCGCCGATCCGGATCCGCGTGGTCCGCCGACCGGGGTCGACCGGCTGGGTCCATTCCGGCCCGACGTCGTCGAGCAGCCGGTACGTGTGCTCGACGACCAGACGCGGCTCGCCGGCGACGATGCCCTGCACCTCGAAGTGCAGCGCGGCGATGTCGTCGGGGCCGTAGCGACCGGCGGCGACCTCGAATTCCCGACCCGCGGCCGCGACGTGCCGCACCTCCCGGACGTCGTCGAGCTCCAGGCCCAGACCGTCGGCGAGCAGCCGCATCGTCCCGGTCCATCCCCGCGCGATGTGGCCGGGCCGGTAGGTCTCCCCGTCGCTGCGGATGTCGTTGCCGAGCCCGGAGCGCCACTTCGTCCGGTAGCTCGCGACGTTCATCGCCTCCGCGACACGGACCGACCGCACGTCCCGGCACAGGCTCGCGAACTGCAGCACAAGAACGTCCGCTGTGAACCCGGGCTCGATGCCGGTACAGAGGAACGAACTGCCCCCGGCGACGCAGGCCTCCTGCAGCCGCGCCCGGACCTCCGGCCCCGCCCCGTCGGGGTGAACCAGCATCGGCATCGTCGTCGCGACCACGTTGACGCCGCGGCTCAGCAGCGCACAGAGTTCGTCGATCACCTGCGGACCGCGGTCGCGGTCGTGGTCCATGTACAGGACGCAGTCCGGCCGGGCCGCGAGCACGACCGAAGAGTCGTCGGTCGCGAGCACGCCCGTCGACCCGGCCCCGGAACGGCGCTTCGCCAGGTCGGCCGCGTCGCGGCCCACGTTCTCCGGCCGGCCGACCTTGAGGGCGACCAGTGCCAGCGTCGAGTCGTCGAGAATCGCGCCGAGGGCGAGGGACCCGACGTTGCCGGTCCCCCACTGCGCGACGCGGATCATCGCCGGCGGTCGAGCCCGTTGAGCGGCATCGTCTCGATCCAGGCGGTCGAGGAGACCGGCGTCCGGGCGTCCCCGACGCGGCGGACCGACCCGGCCTGCCCGTGGTACGCGTCCCCGCGGGCCTTGGCCATCGAGCGCATCTGCCCGCGCTCGACGGCGGTGAATTCCCACTCGGTGTCCTCGACGAAGTAACGCGCGACCTTCACGTAGCCGTCGGCGTCGAGGTGAACCTCCGCGTCGGCGCGGTTGGACTCGACGATCGGCCCGTCCTGGTCGGAGACGACGCCGAAGCCCCAGTGCTCCTTGCCGATGCACAGGCCGCCGGTCTCGTACGAGCCGTCGTCGTAGAAGTTCACGAACGCGACCCACGCCTGCTCGACGGCGTTGAAGATCGGTCCGTTGTTGTACACCTGCCCGATCGGGCCGTAGAAGCTGTCCATCGACATGTAGCCGCGAACGGACCGACCCTGCACCGTGCCGGCCGCCTCGAACGACTGCGCCGCGTAGAAGTTGCCGCCGCGCTCGTCGATGTTCGGGGTGTACCACTGGTAGCCGAGGCGCAGACGGCGGCCCTCGATACTGAGCAGGTCGCCCTCGGTCCAGCTGAACCCGTCGTCGCGGATCTCGATCCGGAACGGCCGGCTGTACGGGGTCTCGGCGGCCGCGATGACGAACGAGGACTCGTCCTCGGCGAGGTTCCACTTCACCCCGACGCCGCGGTGCGAGGCGAGGAACGCCTCGGGCGCGATCTCCATGTTCTCCTCGCCCACGTTGGAGGAGAGCTGGAGTCCGCCGGACAGCTCGGTGACGACCTTGCGGATCGGGGCGATGAAGTTCCCCTCGGTGTCGTTCAGGCAGGCGAAGAAGTACGTTCCCATCGGCGAGAGCCCGAAGTACTCCCGGTCGAGGTAAGCGTCCCGGGCCGCGAACTCGTACGTGCACGCCAGCGCGCGGAAGTTGAAGTTCCCCCGCCGCTTCGACGGCCACCGCCACGTCTGCTGCGCGCCCACCTGTGCTCCTGTCCTCGGCCGAGTCTGCAAATTATCTCCACAGTTGGCCGAGGGCAAGGGGCCGTAGGCAGATCCCGAGACTCCATGGAGATGACATCTCTTATGCAGGTGCACTGGAGATGTCATCTCCAGTGCAGGGGGGATGCACAAGAGATGTCATCTCCAGTGCAGGTCAGGCCGAGGCGCCAAGGTAGCTGGAGGCGAGGGCGTCGGCGTCGAGCTCGTCGGGTTCGCCGCAGAAGACGATGCGGCCGCGGTCGAGCATGTAGACGTGGTCGGCGATGGCGAGGGCCTTGGTGACGTACTGCTCGACGAGCAGGAGGCTGGTGGAGCCGTCGGCGACGAGGCGGTCGAGGAAGGCGAAGATCTCGTCGACGACGATCGGGGCCAGGCCCATCGAGACCTCGTCCAGCAGCACCACCGACGCGCGGGAGACGTACGCGCGGGCGAGGGCGAGCATCTGCTGCTCGCCACCGGACATCGTCCCGGCGATCTGCGACAGCCGCTCCCCCAACCGTGGGAAGGCGTCGACGGCACGGTCGAGAGCCTCGCGCTCCTCGCCCGGCCGCGCGAACATCCGCAGGTTCTCGCGGACGGTCAGCGACGGAAACACACTGCGCCCCTCGGTCACGTGGCACAGCCCGGCCTGGGTGAGCTCGGCGCTGCTGAAACCGGTGACGTCGCGGTCGTCGACGAGCAGCTGGCCCGAGCGCGGCGCGAGCAGACCGGACGCGACGCGCAGCAACGTCGTCTTGCCGGCGCCGTTCGGGCCGAGCAGCGCGACGACCAGACCCGACGGGACGACCAGCGACGCCTCCCGCAGCGCGACGGTCTCGCCGTACCCGGCGGTGACGGAGCGGAGCTCGAACCTCATGGCGTGCCCGCCGTCTCGACCTCGCCGAGGTACGCGCGACGCACGATCTCACTGGCCTGCGTCTCGGCCGGTGTGCCGGCGAAGATCATCTGACCGAAGTCGAGGACGTGGATGTGGTCGCAGATCGACATCACCAGCGGCATGTCGTGCTCGACGATGAGGATCCCGACTCCGCGCTCCTCGACCGCCTGGCGCAGGATCTGCCCGAACCGCTCGGTCTCGGACTCGTCGAGGCCGGAGGACGGTTCGTCGAGCAGCAGCAGGCGGAACTCCCCCGCCAGGACCCGGGCGAGCTCCAGCAGCCGACGCTGCCCCGTGGACAGCAGCGCCGCGCGGGTGTCGGCGAGACCGGAGATCCCGCACGCCGCGAGCGCCTCCTCGGTCCGGCGCCGGACCTCGCGCTGCTGCCCGGCCCCGGCGAGGAACTGGCGCACCGGATTGCGGCCGATCAGTCGCACCTCCGCACCCAGCGCAACGTTCTCACGCACCGTCAGGTTCGCGCAGACCTGCACCTGCTGGAACGTCCGCCCCAGGCCCGCCCGCGCGCGGGCGGCGGCCGACTCGCGGGTGACGTCACGGCCGAAGAGGTGCACCGTCCCGGAGACGGGGCGCAGCAATCCGTTGACGGCGTTGAACGTCGTCGTCTTGCCCGCGCCGTTCGGTCCGATCAGCCCGGTGACCCGGCCGAGCGGAGCGCTGAACGTCGCGTCGGCGACGGCGACGTTCCCGCCGTAGGCGATGCGCAGCCGTTCGACCTCCAGTCCGCTCACGACCGCCGACCTCCCACCAACTCGCGCTCCTCGGACGACCGGGCCGCGCTCGGCCACGGCGGGGTCCAGTTGCCCCGGGCGGCGGCGGGCCCGTGCGCCACCCGCGGCGCCCGCTCGGCGGCCTCGCGCCGGAGCCAGGCCGACAATCGGTCCCGGTTGGCGATCGTCAGACCGGCGACGACGGCCAGCACACCGAACACCAGCGTCTGCGCCTCGGCGTCGAACGAGGTGGCGTACCCCGGCACGATCGAGAAGAACACCGCGGCCAGGACTGTGGTGAGGATCAGGCGGGTGCCGGCGATCGCGCAGATGCCGAGCACGGCGACCAGCAGCAGCGACTGGATCGGGTTGAAGCTCGTCGCCGACACCGTGTACTGACTGCTCATCAGCGCGCCACCGACACCGGCGAAGAACGCCGAGACGCAGAACAGCAGCAGCCGGGTGACGTTGACGTCGAGCCCGAGCGTCCCGAGCATCGTGGGGCTCTCCGCCAGCCCGCGGAGCAAACGGCCGAACCGACTGCGGTTGACCGCGACCAGCGCGGCGACGGTGAGCACGGCCACCGTGAGGGCGACGTAGTAGTGCCACTTCTCGTTGGTCTGCGCCTCGATCGGCCCGACCTGCATGCGCTCGGCGGAGGCGGACAGGTCCTGCCCGAACATCCAGGACGTCGGGTACACGACGTACTGCATGAAGATGCCGAAGCCGAAGGTCACCAGCGCGAGGTAGATGCCGGAGAAGCGGATCGCCGGGATCGCGATGATCGCGCCGATCGGCACCGTGAACAGGCCGGCGAGCAGCAGCGCGAGCACCCACGGGACGCCGTTGCCGGTGAGGTGGGCCATCGTCGTCGCGCCGAGGGCCGCGAAGGTGATCTGGCACAGCGACATCTGGCCCGACGTCCAGATCAGCAGCGCGAGCGAGCCGAAGAGGCAGACCGAGCTCATCGCGTCGATCCACACCGGCAGCCGGGAGCCGACCAGCGCCGGCACCAGCAGCAGGAACACCAGGCCCGCGATCCCGAGGCCGGCGGACATCCGCGGGTTCAGCGGCCGCGCGGCCGAGGCGAGGGGTTGGGGCAGTGTGCGCGTCCCCGGCAGCATCCGCACGGGCACGACGAGCAGCACCGCCATGAGGATCAGGAACGGCACCGCCGGCGGGATCTGGTTCAGCGGGAACGAGGTCAGGAACCGCGTCGCCAGCGCGGCCGCGACGCCGACGACGAGACCACCGACGTAGGTCATCGGCAGGCTCTTGAACAGCCCGATCGCGCAGCCGCCGAACGCCTGCACGACGAGCAGTGTCAGTAGCGTCGCGTCGAGCCCGAGCACCGGCGCGAGGAGGATGCCGGAGAGCGACGCGAAGCCGGACCCGATCATCCACGCGACGCGACGGACCCGCGCCGGCGTCTGGCCGGTGAGCCCGACCAGCGATGGGTTGTCGACCACCGCGCGCATCGCGACCCCGAGACGGCTGGTGCGCAGGAACAGGAACAGTCCCACCGCACCGGCGAGCGCGATGCCCGCGGTGATCATCTGGCCGTAGCTGATGACGACACCCGAGACCGCCGGCCCGTCCTCGGGGAGGAACTGGTCCGCCTGCCGGATCGTCGCGCCGTAGATCTGGTTCAGCACACCGGTGACGGCGAGGAACAGACCCACCGTCACGATGACGCCGATCGCCGCCGGCGCGGCGCCGAGCGACCGCGTCAGCAGTTCGAGCAGCGGGCCCCCGATCAGCGCGAACGCGGCGACGGTGAGCACCATCGCCGGCGGCCACGGCATCCCGTGCGTCGTGTGCAGCGTGTAGAAGCAGAAGGCGCCGCCGGCGGCGATCGCGCCGTGACCGAAGTTGAAGACGCCCGAGGTCCGGTAGGTCAGCACCAGGCCGAGGCCGGCGAGGGCGTAGAGCGACCCGGTCACCAGGCCGGTGATGAGGAACGGCAGGACGCTGCTCATCCGGCGACCCCCGGCCGGCAGAGCTCACACGGAGTCAGGTCGCCCACCGCCGCCACGGCCTCGACGGGCTTGCCCGCCACCATCGGGCAGGTCGGCCGGTGGACGCGCCGGCTGCCCGGCCGTGCGACGAGCGCGACCTCGTCCTCGACGACGACCGCCCGGCGGTCCCGCGGCACGCCGAGCACCGCGCGGCGCGCAAGGCCGACCGCGCGGCGTCCGCGCAGCAGGAACAGCCCGTTGCACACGCCGGCGAAGATGACGCCGACGATTCCGACCTTGAGCCAGTCGACGCCGGCGTTCAGCGTCAGGGCGTCGCTCGACCCGAGCCACCCCACGACGATCAGCACGAGCCCGACGGCGTTGGCGCCGACGACGAGGGCCAGGTCGGTCCGCGCCCACAACCCGCCCACGGGTGCAGCGTCGGCGGCCCGCCGGACGGCGGCCCGGGTGCCCACGGCGACCGTCGTCATTCGGCCTTGGCGCGCAGGTCGGCCCGAATGTCCGCGTGGATGTCCTCCAGCTTGCGCCACTCGTCACGCAGATCGGCCGAGATCCACAGCGTCCCGGCGACGCCGAGGGCGAAGATGCCGAACAGGCCGCCGGAGGCGACGTAGGGGATCTGCTCGGTGGGCAGCGTGGCGTCGGAGACACCGGCCCAGCCGAGGATCAGCGACACCAGTCCGATCAGCGCGCACGCGACCGCGGCCGCGCGATCCCACTGGGTCCTCAGCCACCGGACGAGGTCCATGGCGCCCTCACTCCTCTCAGCCGAACCACCTGGGCGACCACGAACGCAGACAGGCCCGCGACCACGAGAAACACGTAGAGACCGCCGATGTCGAACGCCCCTTCCCACCCCGCGAGCAGCGCGGCGACGTCGGCGTCCGACATGCCGACCGCGCCGACCGGCACGAGCGGCACGGCCGGGACGCCGCCGGGGACCACGCCCGGCACGGCCCCGGGAAGCGCGCCCGGGGCGACGCCGAGGTCGGGCGTGAGACCGTCGGTGCTGGGCAGCTGACCCGGCGTCACACCGCCGCTCGGCGTCTGGGCGGTACCGGGGGCGTAGGCCGGAGCGGCTTGGCCGAGCAGCCGGGCGGTGGACTGCCCGAGGATCAGGTTGTACGTGCCGGTGCCCGCCGACGGGTTGGCCGGGTCCACCGGGAAGCTGCCGGTGATCACCAGCGCGGGAGCGATGACGGTGTCCCCGACCTCCTGGGCAGCCATCGTCATGAACGAGATGCCGAGCGGCTTCAGCAACGGGTCGACGGCCGGACCGAGCGAGAACGGCGACGTGCCCTCCCCCGGCGTCCCGGTCGGCGGGGTGACGGCCGTCCCGGCGACGCTGACGTTCGTGACCGAGAGGTCCGAGTCGGAGACGAGCTTGCCGGCAGCGGTCAGGGTCCGCGTCGCGGTCGAGGTGATGCGCCCGATCGTGACGGGACCGAGCGTCAGGCCCTCGACGATCGAGGTCGCCGTGGAGACGACCGAGCCGTCCTCGAGCCGGGAGACGGAGGCGTCGGACTTCACGAGCACACCGCGCAGCGCGGTCGCGTCGCGGCCGACACCGACCGCGGCGGAGGACGTTGCCGCGTCCTCCCCCACCCGGGCGCGGATGGCGTACCCGTCGGCGGAGAGCTCCTTCTCCGGATCGGTGGTGCTCGCCTGCACCGCGAACGGGTACTCCGGCAGCTCCTGGTTGATCTGCCCGAGCCCGGCGACGAGCCCGGGGACGCCGACGAGGAACTGACCCGGGTCCGGCAGGGCCGCGTAGCCCGTTCCCCCGCCGAGCGAGGTGAAGGCCGCCTGGGCCGTGGGGCCGCCGCCGTCGAGGACGGTGTCCGCGCCGGGGGCCCCGGGGATCGACTCGTTGACCCGCAGCCCGTACGCCGACGAGCTGCCGTCGAACGACGCCGACGCCGCGGCGGCCGTCGGCAGCAGCTGCGTCCCGACGCCGACGACGAGGCCACCGGCGAGCAGGACACCGGCCAGCCGACGGCCCCTCACTTGCACGTCCACTTGCTCGCGGTCACCCACGCGCCGTTGCGGATCGTGGTGCTGGCCCAGCACACGAACGGCTTCGGGTTCTCCCCCGGCGTGAAGGTCAGAGGGGCCGTCATCCCGCCGGCGTCGAACTTCTTCACCTTGTACATGGAGGCGAGGATGTCCGCGCTCGTCAAGGCGTCCTTGGCCGGGAAGAACTGCGAGGCGTGCTCCAGCATCTTCGCCGACACCCACCCGACGGGGGTCTGGCCGGAGCGGTCGAGGCCCGGCGCGAACCGCGCCAGGACCGACGTCATCTCCTTCACGCCCGGGATCGACGGGTCGGTGAACGGCGCCACCATCAGCCCCTGGAAGAACCCCTCAAGGTTGGGGTCGCCGGTCATCGACGGCGTCACCCCGGTGCCCGGCGTGAGGACCTGCGGCTTGTACTGCACGGACGCACAGGAGCGGGCGAGCCGGTGGACGCTGTTGGCGTCGAGGACGACGTACAGCCCCTTCACGCCGGCGTTCTTCGCGGCGACGCACGCCGATGTGTAGTCCGGCTGCGTGATCGAGACTCGCCCGGTGTACTTCAGCGTCAGACCGAACATGTCGGCCAGGCTCTTCGTGTTGTCGGCGAGGTAGGTGCAGGCGGCGATCTCCTGGCACGACAGCACGCCGAAGTTCGCCTTCGCCTCCGGGCTGAAGCTCGTCGACACGGCACCCACCGTGGCCTGGACGCTGTACTTCCCGCTCGAAGCCTGCGGGAAGAAGTTCGGGTGGTTGTAGACCATGTCGTAGGACGTGTCGGTCCCGATCACCGGAATCTTCTTGGCCACGAGGTACTTCTCGCTGCCGCTCCAGGACAGCGCCGGGTTCATCTGCACGAACGCGACGACGCCGTCCCGCTCGACGAGCTGCTGCACCTGCGCCGCGTGCTTCGCCGGGCTCCCGCCGTCGTCGGCCACGAGGTAGCGGACCTGATGGCACGCCAGACCACCGGACGCGTTCACCGACGCCACCCAGGCCGACACCGCCTTGGGGCCATTCATCGTCACTGCGCCGGCGATGCCCGACTGCTGGCCGACCGAGCCGATCACGATCGGCTTCTCGGTACCGGTGCACTGCCGGCCCGATCCGCCGGCGGTCGCCCCGGCGCCGGGCTGCGCCTTCGTCGTCGCAGCCGGCTTCGGGCCGCCGGCGTTCGGGTTCGCGCCGGGAGCGGTGGTGGCGACGGCACCGGGCGCGGTGGTCGTCCCCGGGGCCGGCGCCTCTGGGCCGCCGGGCTGCTGGGGCTGGGCCGGGGTGGTCCCCGGGTCGGTGACGGCGCCGGGCGCGAGGGGGCTC
>NZ_BAAAHE010000014.1:2551-34097 GCF_039525035.1 Sporichthya brevicatena | reverse complement strand
GCCCGCCGGGAACTGGTCGACGAGCGCGGTCTTGAGCTCCTCATGAGTGCGCCGGGTGCCGCAGCCCGCGAGCAGCAACGCGAGGCAGCAGACGACGGCCGTCGCCGACCACACCTGCGCGCGCGTCCTCTTCACCGCCGGTGTCGCCTCCCGGAATCACGGGTCCGCGTCGACCCGCCAAGTGAATATGATTTCTCCGTTGCCGACGATACGTGCCCCGCGTCACACACGCAACCAACGCCGCCTTACGTCCGAACATGTGGCTGCAATAGCGACCACGTCTTCGGACGTCACGCCTGCGCCGTCAGTCCTTCTGCAGGATGTGGACGGCGCAGGCGCTGCCGAGGCCGAGGACGTGGGCGAGGCCGACGCGGGCGCCGGGGATCTGACGGTCCCCGGCCTCGCCGCGGAGGTGGGTGACGATCTCGTAGACGCCGGCGACGCCGGTGGCGCCGAGGGGGTGGCCCTTCGACAGCAGGCCCCCGGAGACGTTGACCGGCAACGCCCCGTCCCGCCAGGGTGCGCCGGACTCGAGGAACCGCACGGCGTCGCCGGGCTTGCAGAGCTGCAGGTTCTCGTAGTGGAGCAGCTCGGCGGTGGCGAAGCAGTCGTGGAGCTCGACGAGGTCGAGGTCCTCGGGACCGAGCCCGGCCTGCTCGTAGGCGGCGGCCGCGGCGTTGCGCGTCACCGTGCTGACGTCCCACCGCGCCTCGGCGTCGGGGACCCACGGGTCGGAGACCAGCACCGACGCCGCCACCCGCACCGCGCGTGCTCGCACACCCGGGTCGAGCTTGGCGAGCCCGGCCTCGTTGACGACGACGATCGCGGCCGCACCGTCGCTGGTCGGCGAGCACATCAACGCGGTGTTGGGCCACGCGATCATGTCGCCGTCGCGGATCTGCTCGAAGGTGAAGCGCTTGCGGTACTGCGCGAGCGGGTTCAGCGTCGAGTGCGCGTGGTTCTTCTCCGCGATGCGGAAGAAGTGGTCGGCCGACGCCTCCGGGTTCGCGGCCAGGTACTCGACCCCGGCCTCGGCGAACACCGCCGGCATCGTCGAACTGCCGATCAGGCCCTCGGTGTCGAGCACCGAGCCGTCCCGCCCGCGCGGGGTGTACTCGGCCGGCCGCGGCTCCTCCGGCGCCGCGAGCAGCCCACGCTTGCCGAGCTGCTCGACGCCGACCGCGAGCGCGGTGTCGGCCTCCCCCGCTCGGATCGCGGCGATCGCGGCGCGGACCGCCGTCGCCCCGGTCGCGCACGCGTTGACGACGTTGACGACCGGCACGCCCGTCATCCCGATTTCGTGCAGCACCCGCTGCCCGACGCCGGTCATCGACTCGAAGACGTTGCCGGCGGCCACGAGCTGCACGTCGCGGATGCCGAGGCCCGCATCGGTCAACGCACCACGCGCAGCGGTGCCGCCGAGCGTCGCGACGTCGAGGTCGGGATACCGGGCGAAGCGCGTCATGTCCGCGCCGACCACCCAGATCGGCTCGCTCATGCCGCCCCCACCCGGAACGTGAACCCGACGGCCTCGGTGCCGGCGACATCGGTCCCGACCACGCCGGTCTCCAGCGCGGCCCGCTGCCCGACGGCGGCGACCGGGTCGTCGGCGCCGGTCAGCGTGCAGCGGACGTGGCCGCCGCCGTCGAGCGCGACGACGCCACTGGTGAACGGCGTCGGCACGCCAGGCATCCCACGGTGCACGACGGTCGCCGCCGTGACCGTGCCGATGGTTGCGAGCTCGACGTTCTCGACGAGGCTCGCCCCACCGCAGGACGCGCACGCGATCCGCGCGAGCAGGTAGGTCGCGCCGCAGTCCGCGCAGCGCGACCCGACGAGGCCGGGCGGATCGAGCCGGAGGTAGGCGACGGCCGGAATCTGTGGGGGCATCAGTTCTCCAGTCGGACGGTCACCGCGCCGGTGACGGCGACCCCGCCGCCGGCGCGCGTGATCCGCAGGTCGAGATCGGCGACGCGGCCGTCGCCCTCGGGTCGGACGTCGGCGACGGTGCCGGCGCAGGTCAGGACGTCGCCGGGCCAGACCGGCTCGGCGAAGCGGACGGCGATGGAGCGCACCGCGGTCGGGCCGAACAGGTCGACGCAGTACGTCCCGAGGTAACCCGCCTGCAGCATGCCGACACTGATCGCGCCGGGCAGGCCGCCGGCCCGGGCGAACTCGTCGTCGTGGTGGACGGCGTTGAAGTCCCCGCTCGCGCCCTGGTAGCGGACGATGTCGGTCCGGGTCTGCGGGCCGAACGTCCGCTCGGGCAGCACGTCGCCGGCCTTCACGAGGCACTCCGCTCGATCACGGTCGCCCGGCCCTCGGCGACGACGTCACCGCCCCGGCGGTACGTCGTCAGCAGCACGAGGAACGTCATCGACCCCCGCTTCCCGGGCTTCTCGGTCACGGACTCGACGGTGACGTCGATGTCGAGGGAGTCCCCGACCCGCGGCAGTTTCCCGGGGAACCGGTACTCCTGGCCGCCCTGCAGCACCCGCGTCAGATCGATGCCGAGGCGCTCGACGATCGAGACTCCCGGTGGCTCCCAGAGCATCGAGGACACCAGGAACGTCGGCGGGATCGGGGCGTCCGGGGCGTCGTAGAGCGCGACGTCCGCGCCGGTGGCCCGCGCGAACTCACGCACCTTGCCGCGCTCGATCGGCATCGAGAACGACAGCAGCGTCTCCCCGATCAGCTTGGTGGCGGGATGGTCGGTGGTCATGAGTCCTCAGTACGTGAGCAGGTCGTCGTCGATCAGGTGGCCGACGAGGTTCAGGGAGTGGATCTCGCGCCGCGCGTCCGGCGCGTAACGCAGCCAGGTGATCGAGCAGTGCGCCGGGTTGAAGACCATGTCGGCGCGGACGCCGAGGATCTCGGCGACGTAGGCGCTGATCACGCCCGCGTGGCAGACGATCGCCACGTTGCCGCCGGCCGTCAGCGCGAGGATGCCTTCGACCGCGGCCTCGACCCGGGCCCGGAAGTCCTCGCTGCTCTCCCCGTACGGGAAGGAGCCCCAGCGCCGGGTGCGCGCGAACAGGGAGATCAGACCGAGGCGGAAGCCGTCGCTCGGGGTGATGGAGTCCTCCGCGACGGCGAGGTCGCGGTAGAGGTCGATCTCGCGGAGCTCGGGCAGCTCACCGGCGATCGGCACCCCGGTGGCGTCGGCGACCGCCTGCGCGGTGTCCCGCGCCCGCTGCAGGTCGCTGCAGTAGATCCACTGCAGGTCGAACCGCTTCATCCGCTCGGCGACCGCGAGTGCCTGCCGGCGGCCGACGTCGTCCAGCGGCGGGTCGAGGAAGTGCTCGCGGTTCACGGTGCGCGGCATCTCCTGCCGGCCGTGACGGATCAGGAACAGCGACCCGGCGAGGTCGGGCTGGTTGAGAAAGATCCGGTCGAGCGGCGCGTACGGCAACCGGTGCCGACCGATCACGAAGACCGGGTCGTTCAACGGGTGCGCCACGTCCTCGGGATCGGTCGCCATGCGAATATCATATTCACTTCGTGGCGGTTCGGCGCTAGTCTGCCGGGACGCTGCAGAGGGGATCGAGAGTGGGTCACGGCGGGCGGGTCCTGGTCACCGGTGGGACCGGGGCGTTCGGCATGGCGACGAGCACGTGGCTGTCCCGACTCGGCCACGACGTCGTGGTCTTCGCCCGGCGCGAACCGGAACGCCTCCCCGCGCGCGCGACGTTCTTCCGCGGCGACATCTGCGACCCCGCGAGCGTCCGGGCGGCGATGACCGACTGCGACGCCGTCGTGCACCTCGCGTGGGCGGTGAGCGGCTCGATCAGCCTCGAGGCCGCGACCCCGCTGAACATCGGCGGCACCGAGAACGTCCTCAAGGCGATGGCGGACACCGGCTGCTCGCGCCTGGTCTTCGCGTCCTCGATCACCGCGTACGGCGGCCACCCCGACCACCCGCAGCCCTGGCGCGAGGACGAGGAGCTGCGCCCCGGCCACGACATGGTCTACGAGCTCCACAAGGCCCAGGCCGAGCAGCTCATCGTCGCGAGTGGGGTGTCGGCGGTGCGTGTCCGCCCGACGGTGGTCGTCGGCCGGCACGCGCACAACGCCCCCGCGAATGTCTACCGGCAGCTGGTGATCCCGAACCTCGGCTGGGGCATGCAGGCGATCCACCAGGACGACGTCGGGCGCTTTTTCGCCGAGGCGTGCACGTCGACGCACACCGGTGCGGTCAACCTCGCCGCCGACGACGTCGTCACCTGGCCCGAGATCGCGCGGCTGTGCCGGCGTCCGCTGATGCCCTTCTCCGTCCCGGCGGTGACCGCGGTGCTGCGCCAGGTCGGCAAGGTCGTCCCGGCGGCGCACTCCGCGCCCGAGCTGGTGAATCTGATGGCCCATTTCCCCATCGGCGACACCACCCGGCTGAAGGAGGATTTCGGGTTCTCCGTCGCGTGGAGCAGCGCCGAGGCGTTCGCGGACCAGGGCCGGACGTCCGGCTCGCATCTCGTGCTCGGCATGAAGGAGGTGCGGCGGCCGAACCGGCTCGACCGGGTTCGCGACCACGGTGCGGCCGAGGGCGACGACGCCGGCAACTCCGTCGAGGCGATCGACCCCGCCGTCGCCGGTGAGTTCGACACCGTCCGCACCGACCCGCGCTATCCGAACTGGACCGCCGCCAACCTCGCCGAGGCCTTCCCCGGCCCGATGACCCCGCTCTCGCTGCAGATGGGGTGGGAGTCGCTGAGTACCAGCGCCGACCTCGTCGCGTGCCTGCTGCCGCTGCCGGAGCACATCGCGGACAACATCCGCCGTCGCCAGCTCGGCATCTTCGGCCACCGCCTCTACAACAACACCTCGGTGCTGGAGGAGATGGTCGTCGCCGTCCCCGGCCAGACGCCCGAGGACTTCAAGTACCAGACGCTGGGTCAGCCGTACCCCGAGGACTTCGTCCGGCCGCGGACGACGCCGCGCGACGTCGTCGGGTACGCGCGCTTCGCGCTGCAGGCGGGCCCGCGTCTGGCCGGGCTCGACGCCGAGGTCGACCGCGTCGTCGCCCGGGCGCACGAGCACGCCGCCCGGCTCGACCCCGACGCGACCCTGCCGGACGAGCGGTTGCTCGCGTCCATCGACGTCCTCTGGGACGACACCCTCAAGGCGTGGCAGACCGGCAACGTCTGCACGTTCCTCGTCAGCGGCCCGACCGCGATCCTGGAGCGCAAGTACGGCCGCGAGGCGATCCTCGCGCTCAAGGGCGAGGAAGGGTCGCTCCCCAGCGGCCGTCTGCTGCACGGGATCGGGCGCCTCGCCCGGATCGCGCGGACGAACGACACCGTCGGCGCCCTCCTCGGCGGGACCGTCGACGACGCGACGCTCGACCGCCTCGCCGCGGACGCCCCCGGCTTCGCCCGCGAGGTCCGCAAGCTGCTCGCGGACTGCGGCCACCGTGGCCCCGGCGAGACCGAGTTCGCCAACAAGGTCTACGCCGACTCCCCCGCCCTCCTGCTCCGCGCGATCGCGCGCTCGATGGGTGAACGCACCGCCCCGCGTCCGCCCGCCCCGCCGTCCGGTCTGGCCGCCCGGCTGGGCAAGGTCGCACTGAAGGCGATCTCCCGGCGCGAACGCGCCCGCGACGCGGTCGTGCTGACGACGCATCAGCTGCGCAAGGCGCTCCGCGAGTGGGAGCGGCGGCTGATCGAGCGCGGCCGCCTCACCGAGCCCGGCGACGTCTTCTACCTCCGCCTCGACGAGGTGTACGCCGCGAACGCGCGCGACTTCCGGGAACTCGTCGCCCGCCGGCGGGCCGAACGGATCCGATTGGCCGCAGTGAACCTCCCGACCGACTTCTCCGGGCGGATCTCGCTGGACACCGTCGCCGCCGATCCCGGCTCGAGCCCGGTCCTCACCGGCATCCCCGCCTCCCCCGGCACCGTCCGCGGCCGGGTCCGGCGCATGCGCTCCCCCGAAGACGACCTCGACGAGGGCGAGATCCTCGTCGCGAGCGCCACCGACACCGGGTGGACGCCGTTCTTCGGGGTCGCCTCCGCCGTCGTCACCGAGTTCGGCGGGCTGATGTCCCACGCCTCCATCGTCGCCCGGGAGTTCGGTATCCCCGCCGTCGTCGGCCTCAACGGCGCCTGCGCCCGACTGACGGACGGTCAGCTCGTCGAGGTCGACGGCGCCGCCGGCACCGTCACCGTCCTCCCCTGACGTCCCCTCTTACGTCCGGCCAACTGTGGCCTATAGCCCACACTTCGCCGGACGCAACGATCACGGCTGCCGCTGAATCCAGTCGACGATCACATCGAGTTTCGTGCCGTGCTCAACCAGCGTCCGGTCGACCTGGTCGAACCGGGCGTCGTGCGCAGTCAACCGCGCATCGATCTGATCGAACCGGGCGTCGTGTCCGGCCAATCGCGCATCGATCTGATCGAACCGGGCGTCGTGCCCTGCCAACCGCGCGTCGACCTGATCCAACCAGGCTTGGTGTGCGGCCAGCGTCCGCGACTGATCCTTCAGTAGCCCGATGACGGCGTCGTGCCCGCCCTCCGACACGGCGAACTTCAACTCGAGCGCGGCCACCCGCTGCTCCAGCTCCTCGTTCGAGGCCATGTCCCCATGGTAGGTCGTGATCGCCGCCGGAGAGGCCCTGTGGCCAACGGTCAGGAGCGCGGGGTGAAGCGGACCGGGAGGGCCTTGGCGCCGCGCATCATGACCGGGCCGCGGGGCTTCCACTCGTAGTCGGCGGGGAGAGAAAGGTCCGGGAGCAGGTCGATCACCGCGTTGAGGGCGCCCCGCAGCTCGACCTTCGCCAGCGGCGCGCCGATGCAGAAGTGGGACGCGAAGCCGAAGGTGACCGGCGTCGGTTCGTCGGCGTCGCGGTCGAGGCGAAAGGTGTGCGGGTCGGCGTAGTGCGTCGGGTCGTGATTCGCGCTCGCGAGGTTGACCGCGACCACGCAGCCCGCGGGGATCTCGACACCCGCGATCTCCGTCGCCTGCGCGGTGATGCGCGGGATCCACGCCAACGGCGGGTCGATCCGCAGCGCCTCCTCGACGGCGACGGCGCGCAGGCTCTCGTCGGCCTTGACCTTCTCCCACAGCGCCGGCTGCGAGAGCAGCTGGTGGAAAAGCGTCGAGATCGCGTTGGCGGTGGTCTCGGTCCCGGCGACGATGAGGATGCGCACCATCGCGACGAGCTCGTCGTCGGTCAGGTGCTGGCCCTCGACCTCGGCGTGGACGAGGGAGCTCAGGATGTCCTCGCCTGGCTTCGCGCGGACGTGCTCGATGCGCTCGCGCGCGTAGGCGACGAACTCGGGGTGGCTCGGCGGCTCCTCGGAGCGATGGCTGTACTCGACCGCGTCGTCCGCCCAGGAGATGAACCGCTCGCGGTCGGACTCCGGAATGCCGAGCAGGCGGAAGAACACGATCGCCGGCAGCGGCTGCGAAAGCGTCGGGACGAGATCGAAGCCGCCCGAGTCGAGGTGCGGGGTCAGCAGCTCGCGAGCGATCTCCTCCACCCAGGGCTGGCAGTGCAGCATGAACCGCTTCGGCAGCGCCTTGTTCGCGATCCGGCGGACACGGACGTGCTCCGCGCCGTCGAGGTGGAGCAGCTGCTCGACCTCGCCCTCCGCCGGCGGACGGAGCGAGCGGCTGGAGTACGTCTCGTGGTCGGCGAGCACGCCGGTGACCGTCGGGTACCCCACGGTGTGCACGATGCCCTTCGGCGTGCGGTGCGCGGGGCACTGCTCGCGCAGGGCGTCGAGCACGTCCCACGGGTGGTCCGGCGGCGCCAGCGGGTCGTACTCCATCTCGCTCACTCCTGACGATCCATCAGCGGGTCGGGACGGCGTCGAGTTCACGGGCCCACCGGGGCAGGCCGAGGCCACGCCGGTGCTGCCACAGGTCGCGGATCTGTTCCGAGTCCGGGTCGGCGAGCAGCGTCCGCGCGATGCTCAGCCGCGCCGCCGTCGGGTCCTGCGGCAGCGCGCGGGCCCAGTCCTTCAGCCGCCGGGTCCACAGCTGCAGGTCGGCCTCGACGGTGAACCCGTGCCCGCCGAACACCTGGTGCGTGTTGCGGGCGACGGTGAACGCGCGCGGCACCGCCGCGCCGATCAGGGCGGCGGTCCAGAAGTCGTCGGGTCCGGTCCACGCGACCTTGCGGACCAGCAGGATCAACCCGTCCACCGCGGTCCGTGTGTCGACGAGCTTGTGCGCGATCGCCTGGAACGACCCGATCGGGACGCCGAACTGCCGGCGCTCCTGCGCGTACTCGACCGCGAGCTCCAGCGCCCGCTCGGCGGCCCCGGCGATCCGGGCGACGTCGACGAGCACCGTGAGGTGCGGGTCGTCCACCGCGAACGGTGCCGACGCGGCCGCGCGCCCGAGCTCGAACGCCGCGGCCGCCAGGAGCTCCGGTTCCAGCGGGAGCTCGGCCAGCCCGACCTGCGTCAGCGCCTGCGCCAGCCGCGTCGCCTCCGCGCCGTCGGGGTCGGCCTCGATCGCCCGCACCGTCTCGGGCGGGCACGCCCGGCGCAGAGTCTCCCGCAACGCGGCGGCGAACTCGCGGGCGTCCGGGCCCCAGCGCTCGTCGATCATCGCGACCCCCTCATCGCGGCAGCCCCAGGCCCCGGTCGGCGACGACGTTGCGCTGGACCTCGGAGGTCCCGCCGATGATCGTGAACGCGGTCGAGGTCCGCAGCGCCTGCGCCGCGTCCGCGACCAACGGGTCGACGGAGCCTGCACAAGAGATGTCATCTCCAGTGCGTGCAGTGGAGATGACATCTCTTGTGCATCTCGTGCGGGGGCGGAGGGCGGAGTCGACCCACTCGGCGGTGCGCTGGGCGAGCTCGGAGCCGAAGACCTTGCTGATGCTCGCCTCGGCGGCGGCGTCCTCGCCGCGTTCGCCGAGCGCGGCGGCGCGGAGGTTGAGCAGGCGCTCGATCTCGAGCTCGACGACGAGGTCGCCGAGCGCCTCGGCGCGGACGTCGTCGACGGCCTCCCCGGTCGCCGCCCAGCGGTGGATCAGCCGCGCGAGCAGCAGGCGTGACTCGCGGCCGCCGAAGCTCATCGTCCGCTCGTCGGTGAGGGCCTGGGAGATCACGGCCCAGCCCCGGTTCTCCTCGCCGAGCAGGTGCGCCGCCGGCACCCGGACCGCGTCGAAGCTGACGGCGTTGACCCGCCACCCGCCGACGACCGGGACGGCGTCGATCGTCACCCCCGGCGCCTTGGCGTCGATGACGAGGATCGACAGGCCTCGGTGCCGCTGCGACTCCGGGTCGGTACGGACGATCGTGACGATCCAGTCCGCCAGGTGCGCCGAGGACGTCCAGAGCTTGGTGCCGGTGACGACGTACTCGTCACCTTCCCGGACCGCACGCGTCCGCAGCGCCAGCAGGTCGCTGCCCGCCTCGGGCTCGCTGTACCCGCCGGCGTAGGTCCACTCCCCCGCGAGGAGCTTCGGCAGGTGCTCGGCGACGAGCTCGGGGCGGCCCTGACGGGCGATCATCCCGGCCATCGTCTCGTTCAGCTCGAGGCTGTAGGTCGGCATGCCCGCGGCATCGAGGGTCTCGTGCAGGGCGTAGCGCTCGGTCGGCCCCGCGCTGCGCCCCCACGGCTCCGGCAGCCCGATCGCCAGCAGGTTCCGCTTCGCCAGCTCGCGGTGGAAGGACTCCGCGTGCCGCTCGGCGCCGAGGGCTTCGACCTCCGCCCGCAGCGCGAGGATCTCCTCCCGCCCGTAGGTCTCGACCAGCTCCGCGACCTCGGCGAGTACCGCGGACCCCTCGGGCTCCAGGGCGAAGGTCATGCCCAGCCCCGGCGGTCGAGCCGGAACGCCGCGACGGCGTTGTCGTGCAGGAACCGCCGCTCGACCTCGGGCTTCAGCTCGAACGCGTCGATGCCGGCGAGGGCTGTCGGGAAGTCGAGGATCGGCCAGTCGCTGGCCCAGATGCACTTGGTGCGGCCGAAGGTGCGCAGGAAGTGCACGAACTCGGGCGGGTAGTACTTCGGCTGGTGGGCGCTGGTGTCGATCCAGACGTTGTCGTGCTTCTGGGCGATCGCGATCATCTCGGTCGTCCACGGCCAGCCGATGTGCCCGGCGACGATGCGCAACTCGGGGAAGTCGATCGCGAGGCGGTCGATGTACAGCGGCTGCCCGGTGTACGAGGGGTACGTCGCGGGCCCGGTGTTGCCGACCTGCACCTGCAGGGTGATGTCGAGATCGACACACGTCGCGTACAGCGGGTACCACCGCGCCTCGGTGAGCGCCTTGTCCTGGTGGAACGGTTCGAGCTTGAGCGCGACGGCGCCGTCCTCCTCCACCGCGCGCCGGAGCTCGTGCACCGCCGGCATCACGCCGTCGAGGCCCCAGGGGTCGACGCTCGCGACCGGCAGCAGTCGCTCCGGCGCCAGCGCCACCGCCTTGAGGACCTCCTCCCACGCGATCGTCGGCCCGGCCGAGACCAGGGCGCGATCGACGCCGGCGGCGTCCATCTCCTCCAGCAGCGCCTCGGCGGGCATGCCCTCCAGCAGGCGCGTCGCGCCGAGCCGCTCGGCCAGGCTGCGGTTGCGCGCCGGCTGGGCCTGCGCGACCGCGGGCGTCCACGGCTGGACCCAGGCGTCGAGAACGGGCCGGCTGGTCATCGGGTCGGCACCAGTCCCTCGCGGTTGACGCGATAGCCGTGCGCCTCGAGGTCGAAGGCGCCGGTCGTTCCCTGTTCACGCAGCACGTACTTCAGGATCTTGCCGACGGGACTCTTCGGCAACTCCTCGACGAGGCGCACGTACCGCGGCACCGCGAAGAACGGCATGTTCCGGGCGCAGTACCGGATGAGCTCGAACGGCTCGATCGTCACCCCCGGCGCCGGGACGACGGCGACGAGACAGTCGTCCTCGGTGAACTCGCTCGGGACACCGATGGCGGCGACGTCCGCGATCCCGCCGAACCCGCGCACGGTCCGCTCGACCTCGAAGGAACTCACGTTCTCCCCGCGCCGGCGGAGGTAGTCCTTCTTGCGGTCCTCGAAGTAGAAGAACCCGTTCTCGTCGAACCGGCCCAGGTCGCCGGTGTGGAACCAGCCGTTGCGCCAGACCGCGAGCGTCGCCTCGGGGTTGCGGAAGTACTCGGTGAACATGACCGACGGCTGCCGCGGCCGCACGCACACCTCGCCGACGGAGCCGACCGGCACCTCGTGGTCGGAGTCGTCGAAGAGCCGGACCTCGACGCTCTCGACGGGAATGCCGCTCGACCCCGGCGGCGAGTCGAGCCAGATCGGGCGGCTGCAGATCGGCGTGCACTCCGTCAGCGCGAAGCCCTGCGAGACCTTCAGGTCGTACCGGCTCTCCCACTGCTCGCGCATGTCCGCGGAGATCGGGGCGCCGATCAGGACGCGGACGCCGTGCTGCGCGTCCCGCGCGGACGGCGGCAGGTTCCACACCATCGTCAGCATCGCGCCGAGGATCGCGATGTGGTCCGCGCCGACCTCGTCGACGCGGTCCCAGAACTGGGAGACCGAGAAGCGCTGGTCGAGCACGCCTGTCCCGCCGTGGAGCATCGGCCCGAGCACCGTGACCATGTGCGCGTTGAGATGGAACAGCGGCAGCGGGCTGTAGACGACGTCGCCCTCGCGGCCGCCGCGGTTGCGGAACGACGTGTCGGCGGCATTGATCACCGCGCGGTGCGGGAGCACGACGCCCTTGCTCGGGCCGGTCGTCCCGCCGGTGTACACGATCATCAGCGGGTCGGCGTAGGAGACCTCCGCGGACGGCAGCGTCTCGGGGTCGCCGTCGAGCAGATGGGTCACCGGCAGCACCGGGGCGCCGAGCAACGTCTCCGGCAGCCCGTCGAGCGAGCCGCGGACGAGGACGGCCGCGAGCCCCTCGAGCTCCAGGTCCGGCAGGCGGTCGACGTACTCGGCCGCGATCACCAGCACCCGGGGCAGGCAGTTCAGCAACTGGTGGCGCAGGTAGTCCCCGCGGTACGCGGTGTTGAGCGCGACCTCGATCGCGCCGGTCTTCCCGCAGGCGAACCAGACGTCCGCGATCTCGATGCAGTTCTCCACCAGCAGCGCGACGCGGTCCCCGTGGCGGACGCCGAGGGCGTGCAGGGCGGCCGCGGTCCGGTTCGACCGGTCGTCGGCCTCGGCGTAGGTGATCGGGACGCGGTCGATGACCAGCGCCGGGTGGTCGGGCCACTGCTTCGCACCGGAGACGACGACGTCCCCGAGCGTGCGCGTGTCGGTGACGGGGCCCCACGAACTGTCGGTCACGGGTCTCCTCAGGCGAGCAGGCTGTAGCCGCCGTCGACCGCGATCACCTGGCCGGTGACGAAGACGAACGCGGGCGTGGTGAGGGCGACGGCGACGGAGGCGATCTCGTCGGGGGTCGCCAGTCGGCGCATCGGCGTCTTCGCCGCCACGGCTGCGATGACCTCGTGCACGCCGGCGATCTGGTCCTCGCCGCCGTGGCCCGGATTGTCGATCAGGCAGGGGGAAACGGCGTTGACGCGCACCTGCTTCGGGCCGAGCTCGGCGGCGTAGTAGCGCACCAGCCCCTCCATGGCAGCCTTCGCCGGACCGAGCGCGCCGTAGTAGCGGGCGTAGGAGTTGCTCCCGAGGCTCGTCACCGCGACGACCGCACCGCCGCCGTCCGCGAGGTACGGCAGCCCGGCACGGACGATCTCCCACAGCCCCCAGACCTGGACGTCAAAGGCGCGCTCGTAGTCCTCACGCGTGACGCCGAGCGTCCGGCCGGTGATGAGCGGGACCGCCGTGGTGACCAGCGCGTCGAGGCCGCCGAGCTCCTCCGCGGCGCGGACGGTCATCGCGGCGCCCTCGGTGCCGAGGTCGCCCTTGACGAGGATCGGCTCGGGCCCGACCTCGGCGGCGGCGCGCGCGGTCTCCTTGGCGGCCTCGTCGTTGGCGGTGTAGCCGATCGCGACTCGCGTCCCCCGGGCCGCGTACTGCCGGACGGCGGCCGCCCCGACGCCCCGGCTGCCGCCGATCACGAACGCGGTCCGCGGGTTCTGACTATCTGTCATGGAACTCGTCATGCAACTGCTCCGGCGGTCAGGCCACAGCGCTCGCGCAGCTCGGCGGTGGTCGCGGGTTCGAGGCCGTGCCGGCGGACGCGCTCGACGGCCCGCTCGGCGAGCTCGGCGTTGGTGGCGGTCGGGAACACCAGCGGGGTGTCACCGAGGCCGGTCCGGATGCCGAGGCCGCGTTCGAGGGCAGCGTCCCAGAGCGCCTCGCAGCGCTCGGCGGAGGACATCGCGTACGGGACGACGACGGTCTCGTGGTCGATGCCGGCGGGGATCCGACTGAGGAGGAAGTCGAGCACCGCCGGGTCGGGTTCGTTGTTGCTGACCCAGCGGTCGGAGAAGAACATCTTGAGGTTCAGCGGCTGCTTGAGGACCCCCGCGCGGGCCGCGAGGAGCGTCCAGCGCAGGTCGGAGACGTTGAAGATTGCGATGTTCGGGACGATGCCGAGCTCGGCGAGCCGGTCGAGCTCGGGCGGGTACGGGGGCCGGCTGTGGGCCGGGTCGTCGGGGCCGAAGGTGACGACGCCGAAGCTGTTCGACTCCTCCTGCCAGAGCACGCGGCGGATGTGCTGCACCGGGTCGAACGGGCTCACCTGCAGCCGGCGCTCCGGCTCCGGGCTCGCGGCGAGGTCCCACACCACCGACAGGTCGGCGTTGTTGTAGCTCGGGTAGGCGAGCAGGTCGGTCTCGCGCGCGACGGCGGCGAGCACGTCGCCGGTGATCTGCGGGTCGGTGAACGCCTGCCGTCCGTCCGGGTGACGGGCGTGGAAGTGGGCCATCGTCACGCCCGCGCGACCGCAGGCCACGACGTCGGCCGCGACCTCCTCGGCGGTGTACGGGACGCCCGCGGCCTCGTCCTTCGTCGCGACCTCGTTGACCCCGACCTCGACGACGACCTTGCCGCTGTCCCGCAGCGCCATGGAACCTCCCTCGGCCACGATCCGGCTGGCGATCCCGACTGTAGATGATTTCCTCTTGATGTGCCATGCTGCGAGCGTGGAACGGCGCATCGCAGCGGTGGTCTTCGACCTGGGTGGAGTCCTCACTCCCCCGGTGTTCGGCCCGCTCGACGAGCTCAACGACTCCCTCGGCCTGCCGGAGGGGACGCTGCGCTCCTTCTTCCGCGGCGACGAGGTGTTCGCGCAGGTGGAGCGCGGCGAGGTGAGCTTCCGCGACTTCCTCAAGTCCGTCGGGACGCGGGTGCAGGCCGCGCACGGGCTGCGCCTCGACCTGCGGGCGCTCGCGGCGGCGGTCGAGGCGCCCGGGCACCTGGAACCGGCGATGGTGGACCTGGTGCGCCGGTTGCACGGCGACGGCCTGCGGCTCGGGCTGCTCACCAACAACGCCAAGGAGTCGGTGGTCTGGCGCGAGACGCTTCCGCGGGAGTGCTTCGACGTGGTCGTCGACAGCAGCGAGGTCGGGCTCCGCAAGCCGGACCCGCGCATCTACGCCCTCGCGCTCGAACGCCTCGGTCTCCCGGCGGACCAGGTCCTCTACGTCGACGACTTCGCCGAGAACCTGCCCCCGGCCGCGGACCTCGGGATGCGGACGTGGTCCTTCGACGGGCGCGACCGCCTGGACGCCTTCCTCCGCGGGGTGGTGACCCCGTGACGGCCGATCACCTGGACGACCTTCGCTCGACGCTCCGCACGCTGCTCGCGGCGCACGCCCCGCTCGACCGCGTGCGGACGACGGCGCTGGCCGGCAAGCCCCGGGACGAGGGCGTGTGGAACCGCCTGGTCGCCGAGGTCGGCGTCGCCGGGCTCCCGTTCCCCGAGGCCGACGGCGGTGCCGGGGGTGGGCAGCGCGAGCTCGTCGTGCTGCTCGAGGAGACCGGCGCGGTGCTGCTCGATCAGCCGCTGTTCTCGACCGTCGCCCTCGCGGGGCAACTGGTGGCGGAGGCGGTTTCCGGCCCCGCCCGGACGCAGCTGCTGCCGCTCCTCGCCGGTGGAGCTGTTCGCTCCACCGTGGCGGTGGGCGACGACGGCGAGCCGCTGACGGAGCTTCAGCTGGCGGACGGACGGATCACCGGCACCGCGCTCCGCGTGCCCGAGGCCACCCGGAGCACCGAGGTGCTCGTGGTGCTCGGCGGCGGGCGCGTCGTCCGTGTCGACCTCGACCAGCCCGGGGTGACCCTGCGCCCGACCGACGCCCTCGACCCCACGCGCCCGTGCGCCGACGTGGTGTTCGACGGCGCGGCGGCCGAGGTGCTCGCCGAGGACGCGGCCGACGGCCTCGCCCGCTGGCGTCGTCTCGCGGTGCTGGCGAACGCGGCCGAGCAGGCCGGCGTCTGCCGCGCCGCGCTGACGATGGCCGTGGAGTACGCGAAGCTGCGCGTCCAGTTCGACAAGCCGATCGGCGCGCAGCAGTCGATCCAGCACCTGCTCGCCGGCGTCCTGGCCGGGACCGTCGGCGCCGAGGCGGCGGTACGCCTCGCGGCGACCGCGGTGGACGAGGGCCGGCCCGACGCCGCGGAGCTCGTCGCCGTCGCGGCCGCACACGCCGCCGAGGCCGTGGTGCACGCGACGAGAGCGCTGATCCAGGTCCACGGCGGCATCGGCTTCACCTGGGAGCACGACGCCCACCTGCTCTACCGGCGCGCCCACGCGTCGGCAACGTTCTTCGGCGGCGCGGCCGCCCGCCGGCGCGAGCTGGCGACCGTCCTGCAGATCTGACGAGGAGTCTGATGACCACGCTCGACACGACCAGCACCCTCGGCGACCTCGGCTTCCCGACCGCGGTCTCCTGCTACGCGCCGAACCTCGACATGCACCGTCCGACCGCGCGTCCGTTCGGCCTGACCGAGCAGTCGATGTACCTCTACGGCGGGTGGCGCGACGAGACCGGCGCGCTGCACATCGTCGAGCGCAAGTTCTGCGGCCCCATGACCGGCGGCCTGTGGCTGATGAACACCAAGAGCGGCAAGGTCACGCTCGCGCCGGAGTCGTTGAACACCGTGCGCGGTGAGGTCAAGCGCGAGTACTCGGACACCGAGCACCACCTGCACGGGTCTCTGCTCGGCAAGGCCGGCGGCGCCCCCGAGGAGGGCCTGGACTACCGCCTCACCCCCGGCGCGATGCATTGGCGCGAGGGCACGGTCATGGAACTGTCGGGCAACCTCGTCGGCCCGGGCATCCAGATCGGGAGTCTGGACCACGAGCTCCCGTTCTTCTACACCTCCGAGCTCTACAAGATCTCGGGCACCGTTCTCGGCGAGCAGGTCGACGGCTTCGTCTTCCTCGACCACGGCTACTGGCCCCACGGCGCGGACTGGAAGGAGTGGCACATCTTCAACCGCCAGCAGCTCTCGTGGACCGCCTGGGCCGCCGAGTTCGAGAACGGCGACGTCGAGTGGGGCCAGGTCTGCTTCGGCCGCGACGGCTTCAACTTCGTCGCGGTCGCGAGCGGGGACGGCCCGGTCGTCATGGACCCCACCTGCCGCCCCGGCATCGACCCCGACCCCGACGACTGGGCCCAGCGGCTCGGCTACCAGGCCACCGACGGCCGCACCTGGGTCTTCGAACTCGAACCCGGCGGCCAGATGTCCCCGTTCACCGCCGCCCGCTGGGGTGGCTACCGCGCCCAGGCCGGCCGCGTCCTCCGGTCCGGCGAGGACCGCCCGGTGAAGGTCGCCTTCGGCTGGGGCGAGACGTTCATGGAGCGCATCCGCGACGCCGGCGTCGGCTCCGTCGACGCCCTGCTGAAGTAGCTCCTTGCGTCCGGCGAAGTGTGGCCTATAGCCCACACTTCGCCGGACGCTACGAGGGGCTAGGCCCGCGGGAGGCCGAGGACCCGCTCGGCGACGAGGGTCCGGAGGATCTCGTCGGTCCCGCCGGCGATGTGGAGGGCCGGCTTCGCGAGCAGGAGCCGGCGCCACTCGTCGTCGAGGTCCGCGGCCCCGGCGGTGAGGGCGCGGCCGAGGGACGCGGTGACGGCGTCGGACAGCGTCTCCAGCAGCTGAGCGACGGCGAGCTTGGCGAGGGTCGCCTCGGGGCCCGGTGACTTGCCCGCCAGCAGGGCGTCGTTCACCTGCTCCTCCATCGCGCCGAGGACGCGGTGCTCGATGACGGCGCGGACGTAGGTGTCGCGGGCGAGCGGGTCCGACCAGTCGAGGTCGCGCGCGCGGTCGACCAGGGCGCGGAACGACTTGCCGTGGCTGGAGAACCGCTCGAACCCGAGCGTCGTCATCGCGACGCGCCAGCCCTTGCCCACCTCGCCGAGGACGTCGGCCGGGCCGACGCGGGCACCGTCGAGGAACACCTCGGAGAACGAGGACCCGCCCGTCATCTGCCGCAGCTCGCGGACCTCCACCCCGGGCTGGTCGAGGTCGAGCCGGAACGCCGTCAGGCCGTCGTGCTTGCGCGCCTCGACCGAGGTCCGCGCCAGCAGGTACCCGAACCGGGCGTGCTTGGCCTCACTGGTCCACACCTTCTGCCCGGTGACGCGCCAGCCGTCGCCGTCGGCCTCGGCCCGGGTCCGCAGTGACGCCAGGTCACTCCCGCTGCCGGGCTCGCTGAACAGCTGGCACCACACCTCGTCGCCGCGGAGCATCGCGCGGGAGTGCTCGCGCTGCTCGGGGGTCCCGAGAGTGAACAGCGTCGGCCCGATGATCTCGAGCGTGACGTCGAAGAGCCCGCGCGCGACGACGTAGGGCGCCTGTTCCTCGGCCCACACGTGCGCGTGCGCCGGCGAGAGCCCCTGCCCGCCGACGTCGGTCGGCCAGGCGACGCCCGCGAACCCGGCGTCGAAGAGTTCGCGCTGCCACGCGCGGCAGGCTGCCGCCCACTCCGCGTCCTCCGCGGCCGAGCGCTCGGCGAAGATCGCGAGCACCGACCGCGCCCGCGCCGGGTCGCGCTCGGCCCGGCTGTCGAGGAACGCGCGGGCCCGCGCGCGGAAGGCGTCCAACGTTTCAGTCACCGATGTCCCCTCGTCAGCAGCAACGCCCCGGCGAACGGGCCGCCACCGGCGCTGGTCAGCACCACCTCGGCGCCGGTGACCTGCCGGGCCCCGGCGTCCCCGCGGGCCTGGAGCACCGCCTCGTACAGGTGCCCGTACCCGTGCAGCCGCCCCGCGGAGAGCTGACCGCCGGACGTGTTCATCGGCAGCGGCCCGTCGAGCGCCATTGTGCGACCGCCGTCGAGGAAAGCCGCGCCCTCCCCCGGCCCGCAGAACCCGAGGGCCTCGACCCACAGCAGCGTCAGGAAGCTGAAGCCGTCGTAGAGCTGGGCGGTGTCGACGTCGGAGGGCTTGAGGTCGGTGCGGGCCCACAGCGACGTGCCGACGTCGTGCAACGCCATCGTCGCGAGGTCGCCGCGGTGGAACCACTGCGGCCGGTCGGTCACCGCCGCTCCCATGGCCTCGACGAACACCGGGACGGGACGGGTGTCCGCCGCCGCCTCGCGCGCCGACACCACGATCGCGACGCTCCCGTCGCACGGCACGTCGCAGTCGTAGAGCGAGAGTGGGGTGGAGATCATGCGGCCGGCGAGGTAGTCCTCCATCGTCAGCGGCTGGGAGAACACCGCCGCCGGGTTCCGCGCCGCGTGGGCCCGGGCCGCGACCGCGATGCCGCCGAGGTCCTCGCGCCGCAGGCCGTACGTGTGCTGGTACCGCGTCGCGGACAGCGCCAGCCAGTTCACCGGGCTGTACGCGCCGGGCGGCATCACCCACTGGAACGGGCCGCTGATCACCTCGGGCCCCGCCGACGAACGCCCCGTCAGTTTCACCGCACCGCGCTTGGCGTTGCCCTGCACCGTCGCCTCGGTGACGGTCCGGTAGACGACCGCGTGCCGCGCCATCCCGCCGGCCACCGCGAGGATCGCGTTCATGACGGCAAGCAGCTGCCCCGGGCCCTCGGCCGCGCCGCTGTGCCAGGTCAGCTGCAGGCCGAGCGCGTCCTGGACGTCGCTGCTCGCCGGCCCACCGAGGCCCGGCATCCCGGTCGCGCCGGGGTAGGTGCAGAGCCCGTCGATGTCCTCCATGCGCAGGCCTGCGTCGGCGACCGCGCGAGTGACCGCCTCGCAGGTCAGGTCCAGGCTGCTGCGGTTCAGCTTCCGCCCGACCTCGCTCTGCCCGGCGCCGGTGATCGCGACCGCGCTCTCCGCCTTCCTCATGACGGGGCCTTCCGCACGCTCATGCCGGCACCCCGTAGGGGATCGCGACCTCGTCGGCCGCGGCGAACGCGAGCCGCACCGGCATCCCGATCGTCACGGCCTCGGGGTCGACGTCGACGAGCGTGACCAGCAGCCGCAACCCGGGCTCCTCGGCGAGCTCGACGACCGCGAGGACGTTCGGCGTCTCCATGTCGGGGAACCACGGCTGAACGTTGACCGTGAACGTGTAGACCTCGCCCCGGCCGGAGAGCTCGACGTCCTCCAGGTCGGTGCTCCGGCACCGGCGGCACACCGGCGCGGGCGGAATCAGGTGATGGCCGCAGGCGCGGCACCGCGGAACCGCCAGTGCCCCGTCGAGACCCGAGGTCCAGAACCGCTCGGTGTGCGGTTCCACCTCGGGCAGCATGCGGACGACGAACTCACTCACGCGCTAGCTCCTGACGGTGCATCATCCAGCAGCAGGCCGGCGAGCGCCGCGAAGTGCTCCGCCGGCGTCCCGCCCAGCTGCTCGTTCACCTTCGCACGCCGCAGGTACAGGTGCAGGTCGTGCTCCCAGGTGACACCGATGCCGCCGTGGATCTGCACCGCCGCCGCCGCGACCGCCCGCGCGTTCTCGGTCGCGACGGCCTTCGCCATCGCCGCCGACAGCGCGCGGTCCCGCCAGCCGTGCGCCAGGGCCCACGCCCCGCCCCACGTGGCACTGCGCGCGTTCTCGGCGCGGACGAGCATGTCGGCGAGGCTGTGCTTCACCGCCTGGAACGTGCCGATCGGAACCCCGAACTGCTGCCGGGTCCGCGCGTAGGCCGAGGCCGTGTCGAGGCACCAGCGTGCGACGCCGGTCGACTCCGCGGCGAGCAGCACCTGCCGCCGCCACCGGACCTCGTCCAACAGCGCCGCGGCGTCGTTGAGCAGCACCCGGCCCGCCCCGGCCGGGATGGTGACGGTCGCGATCGATCGCGTCCGGTCGACGCACGGCTGGGCGCGACGTGCCGCCGCCCACTCCTCGCCGGCGAGCTCGACCAGCGCGCCGCCCGTGAACACCAGACCCGCGTCGGCCTCCGCCGCGTCGAGGACCACCGTGTCCCCCGGCAGCACGACCGCCGGCGGCCGACCCTCCAACACGCGCGCCGTCAACGCCTCGTCGGGGGCCGAACCGAGGACCACCGAGGCCAGGGCTGCCGACCCGAACGGCACCCGCGCCAGCGCGGCGCCGAGCTCCTCGGCGACGACGACCTGGTCGATGGCGTCCCCGCCCGGCCCGCCGAGCGCCTCGGGCACGCCGAGCGCCGCGACGCCGGACTCCACCAGCGCCGCCCACACCTTCGCCTCGCGCGGGGACGGGACGTCCACCGGCAGCTCGGCGTCGTAGCGCTCGCGGCGGTCGGCCAGGTCGGCGAGCAGCTTCGCCACCATCTCTCGCAGCGAGGTCTGTTCCTCGGTCAGTCCGTAGTGCATGTCCGTCAGTCCGCCCAGGGGTCCCGCGGCTGGCCGAGCACCCGCTCGGCGAGGGCGTTGCGCTGCACCTCGGAGGTCCCGCCGCCGATCGTCGACGCCCGCGTCCGCAGCCAGCCGAGGATCCACTTGCCGCCGTCGACCGCCTCGCCCGGCCGGTCGATGACGCCCTCCGGTCCGCAGCAGTCGAGCAGCAGCTCGTACAGCGCCTTCTCGGTCTCCTGCCCGAACAGCTTGCTCATCGCCGCCTCGGGT
The DNA here is from genome assembly GCF_039525035.1 of Sporichthya brevicatena. Classification (NCBI taxonomy): domain Bacteria; kingdom Bacillati; phylum Actinomycetota; class Actinomycetes; order Sporichthyales; family Sporichthyaceae; genus Sporichthya; species Sporichthya brevicatena. The sequence goes on along the minus strand of NZ_BAAAHE010000014.1, from coordinate 13,283 downwards.
CCGGGCTCCAGCCCGTCGGCGGCCCGGGCGAGCCCGCGCAGCCCGTTGATCCGGACGAGCTGCGCGTCGCACCAGGCCCGCGCGTACCGCTCGCGGGTGTGGGCGTCCGCGGTCCGGGCCCGGTCGCGGATCGCCGTCAGCTGCCGCGCGAGGGCGAGTTGGCGCCCGAGGAACAGGACGCCCCGTTCGTTGGCGAGCGTCGTCCGCATGACCTTCCACCCGTTGCCGAGACCGCCGACCACGTTGGTCAGCGGCACCCGGACCTCGTCGAGGAAGACCTCGCTGAACTCGGCGTCGCCGCTGATCTGGCGGATCGGACGGACCGTCACGCCGGGCGCGGTCATCGGGATCAGGACGTAGGAGATGCCGTCCCGCTTCGGGACGTCCCGGTCGGTGCGCACCAGCGCGAACATCGCGTCGGCCTCGCGGGCCCCGGAGGTCCAGATCTTCTGGCCCGAGATCACGAGGTCGTCGCCGTCGATCGCCCCGAACGTGCGGAGCGACGCGAGGTCGCTCCCGGCCTCGGGCTCGGAGAACCCCTGGCACCACAGGTCGTCGCCGCGACGCAGACGGGGCAGGACGGTGGCGCGCTGCTCGGCGGACCCGTGGACCATCAGCGTCGGCCCGAGGATCGACAGCCCCGTCCGCCCCGGCACGGTGGGCAGCCGGCGCCGCGCCATCTCGGTGTGGAAGATCAGCTGCTCGGTGAAGGTGGCGTCCCGCCCGCCGTGCTCCGCCGGCCAGGTGATCGCGGCGTACCGGCCCTCGTCAAGGGTCGCCTGCCAGGCGCGCAGCGCGGCCAACCGGTCCGCCCGGGCGTCGGGCAGCACGAACGGCGACGGGGCGCGTTCGTCGAGGAACGCCGACAGCTCGGCGAGGAACTGCTCGTCGCTCTCCCCCAGCGCCGTGCCGAGGTCGCGTTCGATCCCGCGCAGCACGCTCACGACCGCGGCTCCGTCAGCAGGGCCAGCACCGCCGGACGCACGATCTTCATCGCGCCGTTGCGCGGGATCGCCTCGCAGCGGCGCAGGACGGTCGGCGCGTAGTACGGCGGCAACCGGTCGCGGATCCAGGCCTCGAGCTCGTCGTCGGTGGCGTCCTGTCCGTCGCGCAGCACGACCAGCGCGCCCGGGGTCTCACCGAGCCGCTCGTCCGGGACGCCGACGACCGCGGCCTCACGCACCGCGGGGTGCTCCTCGAGGACGCTCTTGAGCTTGCCGGCGCTGACCTTGAACCCGCCGCGGTTGAGCACGTCGTCCACGCGACCTTCGACGAACAGGAACCCGTCGGCGTCGATGCGGCCGAGGTCGTTGGTGTTGATCCAGTCCTCGGGGCCGGCGCCGACGGAGTGCGGCGTCCGGAAGCTCAGGCGCCCCGTCTCACCCGGCGTCAGTTCTGCGCCGGTGTCGGGGTCCAGCACCCGGCCCTCGACCCCCGGGTGCAGCCGGCCGACGCTGCGGCGCTTGGTCTCGCCCCAGGTCTTCCAGTCGCCGAGGCTCCAGCCCGCGAGGCCACCGGTGAACTCGGTGGCGCCGTAGCTCTGCAAGACCGGGAAGCCATAGGTCGCCTCGAAGCGGTCGGCCAGCGCCGGGTCGAGCGGCGCCGCGCCGGACCAGACCGCGGCCACCGACGCGAGGTCCCCGGCCGGGATCTCGGCGTCGAGGATCATCCGTAGCGCCGCCGGCGGGAGGTTCAGCGTCCGCGGCCGGTGGCGGCGGACGAGCGCGGACCACGGCTGCGGGTCGAAGCGGTCCATCAGGACGATCGGCGCGCCCCCGGCCAGGGCGGTGATCAGCGCCCACAACCCGGTGATCGTGACCGGCAGCAGCGGGCAGATCACCGGCGCCGTCCGGCGCGCGGTGACGACCTTGCCGAGGTAGTGGCGGTCGATCCCGGCGAGGGCGGCCTCGACGTCCCGGTACCGGACCGAGACCCGCTTCGCCGGCCCCGTCGTCCCGCTGGTGAGCATGACGATCGCGACGCCGGGCTCCGGGTCCGACGGCTCGATCGGGCCGGAACGCCTCGTCAGCTGCGGACCGCTCCCCTGCCCCGGGACCGAGAGCTCGACGAACGCCGCCCCGGCGGCGGCGGCCGCCGCGCGCAGGTCGGGCCCGGCGTCACCGGTCTCAGCGACCACGACGGCCGGACGGAAGCTGCGGATGTCGTCGGTCGACCGCTCGACGGGCTCGAGCGGGCTGAGCACGACCAACGTGTGACCGTCGATCAGCGCCGCCGCGAGCGCCGCGATGTGCCACGGGTGGTTGCGCATCACGATGGCCACCTGTGCCGCCGGTCCCCGCGAGGCGAACACCTCGCGCAGGTGCGCCACCGCGGCACGCAGCCGGTCGGCGTTCCAGGCGAGGTCGCGGTAGAAGACGAGCTCCATCTCCGCCGGCGCCTCGGACAGATGCGTCGCGAGGTTCCGGGCGAAGGCGGGCGCGTTCTCCGACGCGGTGGCCGGGGCGGTCATTCGCCGCGGTCCCCCGCGCCGCCGTCGTAGAACTCGTCGCGCTTCTTGAAGGCGGCGCCGGTGCTGCCGGACCGCGAGCGCTCCTTGACGAAGTTGAACTCGTCCTCCTCGAACCGGAGGTTCGTGCCGTAGCTGTGGAACAGGTACGCGCAGGTCTCCTCCGCCGCGAGGGCGGTCTGGCCCTCGACGAGCCGGTACGCCTCCTTCGCGATCGCGATGCCGTCGGCAGGCATCCGGGCGACCAGCGTCGCGAGTTCCTCGGTGGTGGCGGCGACGTCCTCGTCGGCGACGACGCGGGCGAAGATGTGCGCGTGCTCGTACTCCGACGCCACCGCCTGACGTCCCGTCAGCAGGAGGTCGCGGGTGATGTTCGGCCCGAGCCGGTGGAAGAACAGATGCAGGTTGCCGAGCACCGGGCCGAGGAACTTGGTCGCCGGCATGCCGAGCTTCGCGGTCCGTCCCACGACGGCGAGGTCGCTGGCCAGGGCCAGCTCCAGGCCCGCACCGAAGGCGTAGGCCTCGACCTGGGTGATCGTCACCTTCGGGTAGCCGATGAACTCGTGGAAGATGCGCTGCCCGGCGCGGTCGACCGCGAGGCGTCGCCGCTGGCTGGGCCGGCGGGTGTCGCCCTCCTTGGCGTACCAGTTGTACGCCTGCGAGAGGTCCGCCCCCGTGGTGAAGATGCCCCCGACGCCGCGGAGCACGACGACCTTGATGTCGTCGTCGACGGCGAGCTCGTCGAGCGCCCGGCCCAGCGTGTTCACCATGTCGAGGTTCATCGCGTTCTTCTTCGACGGGTTGTCGAAGGTGATGCGCGCGATGTGGCTGACGGGGTCGCGGTCGACGTGGACGATGCCGTTGTCGTCCGGGCTGGAGTCTGCTCCCACCGGTTCTCCACTCACTGGTCGATGCTCACTGGTCGATGCCGTACTGCTTGGTCAGCATCCGCAGCAGCACCTCGTCGGCGCCGCCGCCGATGGAGAGCAGTCGCGCGTCCCGGAAGTACCGCGACACCCACGTCTCCTCCATGTAGCCGACGCCACCGTGGTACTGGATGCACGTGTCGGCGACGGTGCGTGCGAGGCGCCCGGCCTTGAGCTTCGCGACCGTCGACACCTGCGCGATGTCCTCACCCGCGGCGAACTTCGCGGCGCAGGAGTAGGTGTACTCGCGCAGGATCTGCACCTCGGCGAACAGCTCGGCGACGGTGTACTGCAGGTGCTGGTTGGCCAGCAGCGGTTGGCCGAACGCCGACCGAATGCGCAGGTAGTCGACGGTCCGCTCGAGCGCGAACTGCATCTGCCCGACGGCCTGGTACGTCGCGGTCAGGCGTTCCAGGTTGAACTGGTGCATCTGCTGCTGGAAGCCGCGGTCGATCTCGCCGATCGTGTTCGTCACAGGGACCCGCACGTTGTCGAACACCAGCTCCGCGGTGTCCGAGCCCTTGTTGCCGAGCTTGCGCAGCGAGCGGCTGACGGTCAGGCCGGGCGTCGCGGTCGGGACGACGATCTGGCTCATCCCCCGGTAGCCGGGGGCGTCCGACGTGCGGGCCAGCAGGCAGAGCCAGTCGGCCTGGGTGCCGTTGGTGATGTAGATCTTCGCGCCGTTGATCACCCAGTCGTCGCCGTCACGCCGGGCGCGGGTGCGGATGGCGGCGACGTCCGACCCCGCGTCCGGCTCGGTGACGGCGATGGCCGCGACCAGCTCGCCCCGCATCGACGGGACGAGCCAGCGCGCCTTCAGCTCGGGGCTGCCGTGCTCGGCCAGCGACGCCGTCGCGTAGTAGGCCTGCACGTTGAACGCCATCGGGATCGCGTTGCAGTCGACGCGGCCCAGTTCCTCGGAGAGCACGACGGTGTACCAGTGGTCCGCGCCCTGGCCGCCGTCGGCCTCGGCGTACTCCAGACCGATCGCGCCGATGCTCGCGAACTTGGTGAACAGCTCGCGGGCGGGGAAGATCCCCGCCTCCTCCCACGCGTCGACGTACGGCGCGACCTCGCCCGCGACGAAGTCACGGACCGTCTTGCGGAACGCCTCGTGCTCCGCGGTGAACGGGGATGTCACCCGGCTCCCTCCGTCTCCGTCAGCTCCAGCAGCAACTGGTGCGCCTCGACGGCCTGACCCGGCGTCACCAAGACACTGGTCACGACCGCGTCGTACGGCGCGGTGATCGGGTGCTGCATCTTCATGGCCTCGACGACCGCCAGCACGGCGCCGGCCGCGACCGTCTCGCCCTCGGCGACGCGGACCTCGACCACGGTGCCCGGCAGCGACGACACCGGCCCGGCCGCGGCCGTGTCGTGCCGGCCGGTCCGGAACCGCGGCGCGACGCCGAGCGCGATCGCGCGCCCGCCGCCCCGCACGACGACCTCGTCGGCGTCGATGTCCCGCGCCGGTCCGCGCCGCGCGACCGTCCACTCCGCGACCTCGGCCCCGACCCGCAGCAGGAGCGTCCGCTCGCGCCCCTCCGACCGGTCCGCCAGCACCTCCACTTCTGCGGGATGACGTCCCGCAGAGGCGCTTGTCAGCCCGTCTGCGGGCTGACACGGCTCCGCACGGGACGTCATCCCGGGGAGATCGAGCGACCACAGGCGGTCGGCGACGGGGGTGAGACGGACCGGGAGGGGCTCGCCGGCGACGACGAGCTCGAGCTCCCGGGCCGGCTGGACGCCCCAGCGCCACGAGGTGGGCAGGGTCGGGACGATCGCGTCGGCGGCGGTCTCGTCGGCGAGCAGCCCCAGCGCGGCAGCGGCGATCTCCGCCGTCGTCGGCTCGGGGGCGGCGGTGACCTCGGGGTACCGGTCGAGGAAGGACGTGTCGACCGCGGCCCCCTCGACGTACACCGGGTGCCGCAGCACCGCGGCGAGCGCGAGCCGGTTGGTCGCGACGCCCGCGACCTCGGCCCGGGCCAGGGCGTCGGCGAGCCGGGCGAGCGCGATCTCCCGCGTCGGGCCGGACGCGATGACCTTGGCGACCATCGAGTCGTACGCCGGCGTGACGGCGTCACCCTCGACGATGCCGTGCTCCCCGCGCAGCCAGGGGGCCTCCGGGTGGCGATACCGCCAGACGGTCCCGGTGCTGGGGACCCAGCCCGCGGCCGGGTCCTCGGCGCAGAGCCGGGCCTGGACGGCGACGCCACGCGGCTCCAGCTGATCCGGCGTCAGGTTCAGGCGCGCCCCCGTCGCGACCGCGAACTGCAGGTCGACCAGGTCGAGCCCGGTGACCTCCTCGGTGACGGTGTGCTCGACCTGCAGACGGGTGTTCATCTCGAGGAAGAACGCGTCCGCGCCCTCCACGAGGAACTCGCACGTCCCGACGCCCTCGTAGCCGATCTTCGACGTCAGCCGCGCGGCCGCGGCGGCGATCGTCTCCCGGGCCGCGGCGGGGATGCAGACCGCCGGGGCCTCCTCGATCAGCTTCTGGTGCCGGCGCTGGACCGAGCACTCGCGGTCGCCGAGCGCGAAGACGTTGCCGTGCCGGTCCGCGATCACCTGGACCTCGACGTGCCGCGCGGAGGCGAGGTACCGCTCGAGGAACACGGTGCCGTCACCGAAGGCGGCCAGCGCCTCGCTCCGGGCGGCGGACACGGCGGCAACCAGTTCGCCCGCCGCGGCCACCGGTCGCATGCCCCGGCCACCGCCGCCGGCGCTGGCCTTGACGAGCATCGGGTACCCGACGGACTCGCCCGCCGCGAACAGGTCGGCCTCGCGAACGTCGGCGCCGACGACAGCGTCCGGCAGCACCGGCACGTCCGCGGCGCGGGCCGCGTCCTTGGCGGCGACCTTCGAGCCCATCAGCGCGACGGTCTTCGCGTTCGGCCCGAGGTACGTCAGCCCCGCGGCGGTCACCGCCGCCGCGAAGTCGGCGTTCTCGGCGAGAAAGCCGTAGCCGGGATGGACCGCGTCGACGCCCGCGCCCCGCGCGGCGGCAACGATCGCGTCGATGTTGAGGTAGGTCTCGGCGAGGGTGTCGCCGGACAGCAGGACAGTGGTGTCGGCCTCGCGCACGAACGGCGCGGTGGCGTCGGCCCGGGAGCAGACCGCGACCACGCGCAGTCCACGGGCCCGGGCGGCGCGGGTGACGCGTCGGGCGATCTCGCCGCGGTTCGCGATCAACACAGACGTGAGTGCCATCAGTGCCGCCACACCCCGAAGTCCGGGCTGGGGACGGTCTCGGTCTGCGTCGCGGCGGAGAGGGCGACCCCGAGAGCGTTCCGCGTCATCCGCGGGTCGATCATTCCGTCGTCCCAGAGCCGGCCCGTCGCGTACAGCGGGGAGGACTCCTCCTCGATCTGACGCTCCGTCGCCGCGCGCACCGCCGCGTCGACGGCCTCGTCGTACGGCTCGCCGCGGGACTCCGCGGACCGGCGTCGCACGATCGACATGACGCCGGCGAGCTGCCGTCCGCCCATGACCGCGATGCGGTGCGACGGCCAGCTCAGCACCAGCCGCGGCTCGTACGCCTTGCCGGCCATCGCGTAGTTGCCGGCACCGTAGGAGGCGCCGACCATCAGCGTCAGCTTCGGGACATCGACGTTGGAGACGGCGTTGATCAGCTTCGCGCCGTCCTTGATGATGCCGCGCTTCTCGCGCTCGGAGCCGATCATGAAGCCGGTGATGTTCTGGCAGAACAGCAGCGGAATGCCCTGCCGCTCGACGAGCTGGATGAACTGCGCGCCCTTCTGCGACTCCTCGTTGAACAGCACGCCGTTGTTCGCGAGCACCGCGAGCGGCATTCCGTGCAGCGACGTCCACCCGCAGACGAGGTTCGAGCCGTACGGGCCCTTGAACTCCTCGAACTCCGAACCGTCCACGAAGCGGGCGAGCACCTCGCGCATGTCGAACGGGACGCGGATGTCCGCGGGCACGACGCCGAGCAGCTCGTCGGGGTCGTAGGCCGGCGGCGGTCCACCCGGGGCGCGGCGCGCGTCGGAGAGGCGGCCGACGATCTCGCGCGTCAGGCGGATGGCGTCCGCCTCGTCGAGCGCGAGGTAGTCGGCGAGGCCGGAGACGCGGGCGTGCATGTCGGCTCCGCCGAGAGTCTCCTCGTCGACGTCCTCGTCGATCGCCATCTTCACCAGCGGCGGGCCGCCGAGGAACACCTGCGCGCGCTCCTTGACCAGCACGGTGTAGTCGCTCATGCCGGGCAGGTACGCGCCGCCGGCGGTCGAGGAGCCGAACACCGCGGCGATCGTCGGGATGCCGGCGCGGGAGAGCTGCGCGAGCCGGCGGAACTGCTCGCCGCCGGGGACGAAGATGTCCGCCTGCTTGGGCAGGTCGGCGCCGCCGCTCTCGACGAGGAGCACGACCGGCAGCCGGTTCGACCGCGCGACCTCCATCGCGCGCAGCGTCTTCGCGACCGAGGTCGGCGAGAGCGAACCGCCGCGCTGCGTCGGGTCGTTCGCGACCACCATCACCCACCGGCCGCGGACCTGTCCGATGCCGGTGACCATGCCGCCGCCGAGCGGGTCGTCGGAGCCCCAGCCGGCGATCGGCGAGAGCTCGAGGAAGGCGCCGGCGCGGTCGAGCAGGAGCGCGACCCGGTCGCGGACCGGCAGCTTGCCGCGCGAACGCAGCCGCTCCTGAGCCTTCGCGCCACCGCCCGCGGCGGCGACCTGAAGCTGTTCGGCGTGGGCGTCCAGGACAGCCTGCGCGGCCTCGCGCGCGGCCAGATAACCCTCGGACCGCACGTCCAGGGCGGAGGTCAGAACCGGCACGGTTGCTGCCTCCTCTGGCCGCCCTCAAGTGGAGATGATTTACTCATGATGCCGACCTCCAGAAGATTTGTCGAGCGAGGAGAGAGCCCATGAGCCTCACCGTGGCCGGACGCTCCGCACCTCGGATTCTCGTCGTCGGCGCGAGCCAGGGCATGGGACGCGCCGCGGCGTTGCGGCTCGCGTCCGGCGGCGCGCGCGTCGCGTTGGTGGCTCGGACGTCGGCCGATCTCGACGTCGTCGCGAAGGACGTCTCCGCCGCCGGCGCGGCGGACGTTCTGACCGTCGCGGCGGACGTGACCGATCCCGCCGCGGTGGCGGCCGCGGTCGACGCGCCGGCGGCGCGGTGGGGCGGACTCGACGGTCTGGTCAACGCCGTCGGGTTGTGCGAGCCGGTGAGCGGCGGATTCCTGGAGACCGACGACGGCCACTGGCAGCGCGCGTTCGACGCGGTGCTGCTCTACGCGGTCCGCACCTGCCGGGCGGCGCTCCCCCACCTGCTCGACGGCGGCGGGGCGATCGTGAACGTCTCGGCGATGTCGAGCCGGCACTACCTGCCGATGATGCCGCACTACTCCTCGCAGAAACTGGCGCTGGCTCACCTGACGAAGAATCTGGCGAAGGAGTTCGGCGCCCGCGGGATCCGGACGAACGCGGTGATGCCGGGCATGGTCGAGTCCGACGCGGTGGCGAAGCGCAAGGCCGCCGCGATGGCCGAGCACGGCTGGGACGACGAGCAGTTCTTCGAGTACGTCAACACGAAGTACTCCCAGTGCACCTACGGCGGCCGGCTCGGGCAGCCGGACGAGGTCGGGGCCGCGATCGCCTGGCTGCTCTCCGACGACGCGTCCTACGTCAACGGGGCCTGGCTGCCGGTCGACGGCGGTTCGGCGTTCTGACCCGGCCGGCTCACCCGGCCCACGTCACACGCGAGGTGAATGGGAAATGGTTCCCCCTCTTGGCACAATGCGACGCATGGCGGGCGGGCAGGGGACAACCTTCGGGTCCGCACGTCGTCGCGTCAGCCTGCCCAAGGCCGCCGACCTCGTCGCCGACGACCTGCGCCGCGAGATCGCGTCCGGCACCTTCGCCGACGGCGAGCTCCTCCCGCCGGGGACGGTGCTGCTGGAGCGCTACGGCATCTCGCGCCCGACGCTGCGCGAAGCGCTGCGCGTGCTGGCGTCGGAGAACCTGATCAGCCTGTCCGCGCGGACGCAGGGCGCGCGCGTGACGCTCCCCTCGACCGACGTCGCCGCCAACTACGCGGGCGTGCTCATGCAGCTGCGCGGGACGACACTGCTCGACCTGGAGCGCACCCGGGCGGTGATCGAACCCCCGGCCGCCCGGCTGCTCGCCGAGGCCGACGACCGCGAGGCCGCCCTCGACAAACTGCGGGCCGCCCTCGACACCGAGAAGCAGGCCATCGCCTCCGGCGACGCCGTCGCCGCGGGCCGCGCCGCGCTGGACTTCCACGACGCGGTCGTCGAGCTGTCCGGCAACGTCACGCTCGCGACCACGTTCGCGCTCGTGCAGTCGGTGGTGCAACGCCACCAGGACCTGCGGCTGTCCGAGGGTTCCGACCCCTCCGACCACGAGGCGCACCTGCGCAACCTCGGCATCGCCAACCGCGCGCACGCCAAGCTGATCCGGCTCATCGAGGCCGGCGACGCCGACGGCACCGAGGCCCACTGGCGCGCGCACGCCGAGATCGTCGCCGAGGCCCTGGTCGAGAACGACGACGCCCGCCGCATCGTGGACATCGTCTGATGGCCCGTAAGGAACCCGCGGCGCCGGACGACGACATCCCCGCCAGCGCCACCGCGGACGCTCGGCGCCTCGCGCGCGACCTGCGCCGGCAGATCGTCACCGGCGAGCTCCCCGCCGGCACGCGTCTCGCCGCCGAGCCCGAGCTGCAGGAGCAGTTCGACGTCTCCCGCGCGACGCTGCGCTCGGCGTTCCGCGTCCTCGAGGCCGAAGGGCTCGTGCGCATCCACCGCGGGGCGCGCGGCGGCGCCGAGGTCACGCACCCCACCGCCGACGCAGCCGCCCGCTACTTCGGTCTCGTCCTACAGTCCCGGGGCACGCGGCTCGAGGACTTCGCCCACGCCCGCACGGTGCTGGAACCCCACGCCGCCGCGCTCGCCGCCGAGCACGCGACGGAGGAGGACGTCGCCCGCCTGCGCGCCGCGCTGGAGGCCGAGAACGCCGCCCTCGCGTCCGGCGACGTCGAGGAGTTCCTCGCCGCGACCGTCGCCTTCCACGGCCTGGTCGCCGAGATCGGCAAGTCCTCGACGCTCTGGGTGATCATGGACCTGATCGACGGCGTCCTGCAGCGCCACGCGGAGGGCCGGATCCGCTCGGGTCGTAACACCGACCCCGAACTGCGCAAGGACAAGACCCACGCCCAGCTCGTCGCCGCGATCGCCAACGGCGACGTCGAGGCCGCCCGTGACATCTGGGCCAAGCACGCCGAGGCCCTCGGCACCGCGATGGTGAAGAACTCCTCCGGCCGGGACGCCCTCCTCTTCGGCTGACGCTGGAGGCCGACA
>NZ_BAAAHE010000014.1:0-2520 GCF_039525035.1 Sporichthya brevicatena | reverse complement strand
CCGCAGAGGGTCAGCCGTCGGCCATCGCCTCGTCGAACGAGCGGATCTTGTCCTCGCGGATGCGGTCGCCGAAGGTCTCGAGCCAGCTGAAGCCCAGCCGGAGCTCGCGGTCGTCGCCGACGCGCTTGGTGTGGCCGGCCTGGGCGCGGTAGCCGCCCCAGCGAGCCTTGGTGAAGCCGGAGAGCGGGGCCTCGAGCTCGAACACCCAGCGCTTGCCGTCGCTCGCCCGCCAGGTCTGGCGGGTGCAGTAGTCGTCGTCGCCGAGGTCGAGGCCGGCGGTCACGCTGCTGTCGCACGAGACCGGACCATCGGCGCTGCCGACGCCGGTGAAGTTGAACCCGTGCCGCCCGAGGCACAGGTGGCCCCACTCGATGCTGCCGTCGGAGTACTCGTTCGCGAAGGCCTGCCAGCCGAGCTGGAGGTCCTTGAAGACGCGGTACTCCTTCCAGTCGTGGCCCGGGGCCCAGTAGGCGTGGTCGAGGAAGACGAAGCCCTCGACCTCGTCGCCCTTGACGGTGCCCTTCACCTTGTAGAGCTCACTGATGTACAGCAGCGGCTCGGCGACGTCGGGCGCGTAGATCTGGATGCCGGGGCCGACGAGCTTGCCGTCGAGGGCGAGGACGTCGTCGCCCTCGGTCCAGGTGAACTCACCGGCGCGGAGGGCGAACTTGTACGACAGGCCGCCCTTGCCGATCTTCTCCATCATCTGGCCCTGGAGGACGTACTCGTCGTCGCCGTAGGACCGCTTCACCTCACCGCGCACGGTCTCGGCGGAGACGTCGTCGATCTCGACAGACCCGTGGAGGGCCTTCATCAGCCACAGGCCGGCCGTCATCGGGCCGATGAACTTGCGCTCGAAGACGTGCAGGGTGCCGTCGGCCTCGCGCCAGCCGCCATAGAGGTAGACGACCTGCTCGGTCAACCCGAACGGGGTGTTCGACGGAAGGTGGATCTTCAGGTCGGGGTCGTAGGGGGCGGTGATCGCCTTGAAGTTGAGCGACCCGATGCCTTGAGCCATGCCGGTACCTTCCGTGACGGGTTATCAGATCGGTTTGTTACGAGCGGCGGCGATGCGCTCCGCCGCCTCGGTCAGTTCTCTCTCACGCTGGTCGTCGCCTCGTTCGCGCGCCAGCCGGATCTCCTCCGCGAGCCGCTCCGACGCCTCGGCGATCGTGAGCAGGTCCTCGTCGTCCCAGTCGGACGCACCGAGGCTCTTCTCGGACGGGGAGTCGGTCACGCGGCGGCTCGCGGGAAGCGGAACAGCTCGCGGGCGTTGGTCTCCACGATCCGTCGGACGTCCTCGTCGGGGACGTCGGCGAAGACCTCTTCCGCGACCTTGCGGCTGTTCGGCCAGTTCGAGTCCGAGTGCGGGTAGTCGCACTCCCAGAGCATGTTGCTCACGCCCACGGACTCGCGCACCGCGAGACCGTGCTTGTCCTCGATGAAGCAGGCGTACACGTTGCGGCGGAACAACTCCGAGGGCCGGACCTCCTGGTTCACGTTCTGGTAGAAGCGGTGACGCTCCCACACGTAGTCCGCACGCTCGAGGATGTAGGGGATCCACCCGATCCCGCCCTCGGAGAGCGCAACCTTCAGGTCCGGGTGCTTGTGGAACACGGGAGAGAACAACAGGTCCACGACGGCGGACATCGAGTTCGTCCCGAACAACGTGATGCTCACCGCGAGCGGGCCGTCCGGCGAGGGCCGCGGGGACTGCCCGGAGGTGCCGAAGTGCAGCGAGAGCGGCAACCGGCGCTCCGCCGCCACCCGCCACACCGGGTCCCAGTGCGGGTCGTGCAGCGACGGCAGACCGAGGGGGAACGTGTTCTCCGGGAACGAGATCGTCCGCGTCCCCTTCTCCGCCGTCCGGTGGATCTCCGCGACGCAGGCGTCGACGTCCCACAACGGCAGGATCGACAGCGGGATGTAGCGGTGCGGGTCGGCCGCGCACCACTCGTCGATCAGGAAGTCGTTGTAGGCCTGCACGCACGCGAGGGCGACCTCACGGTCCTCACCCTCCAGGAAAACCGTCCCCGCGAACCGCGGGAAGGAGGGGAAGCACAACGCGGCCTGGACCCCGTCCAGATCCATGTCCGCGAGCCGCTGCTTCGGGTCGTAGCACCCCGGCAGCATCTCGTCGAAGCGCGCCGGGTCGATGTTCCACTCGGACGGGTCCTTGCCCGCCACCGCGTTCAACCCGATCTGCGGGTACCGGCGGCCCTGGTACTCCCACACCTGGCTCGGCGGGCCGCCGGACTCTCGCGGCACCTCGACGATGTGCGGCGCCAGCTCCGCCCACTTCGCCGGCAGCCGGTCCGCCCAGACCCGCGGATGCTCGATCAGGTGATCGTCCACGGAGATCAGGTGCATGTCCGGCTGGAGTGGCATGACGGTCCGAGCTCCCGACTGAAGGGAAAATGATTGCTGGTTGGAGCGTAACCCGCCGGACGCGATCCGCCTAGGGCGTGTTGATCAAGTGATCTGAGGGGAAGTTCGGCCAGGCTCGGGGTCATGGTCAGG